>PAKC01000050.1 GCA_002706205.1 Halobacteriovoraceae bacterium | reverse complement strand
GACTTGGTATCGATACTGAATATTTTGGCTTAGGAGTTGAATTTACAGATGGAGTCGGTGATAAAAAACCAGATGAGAGTGATTATAGATCTCCTAGTAATGTGTATGATATTCAAGTTTCAGGAATAAAAGATCAAGTTTTATGGGATATCTATTATCAAAAGTATTCCGGACTTTATATTGAAAAAGAGTTTGACCAAAATGAGCTTATATCTACAAATTTTGGTTTTGGTTTTTTATATGCTTTTGAGTCTAATATAGAGGCAAAGAAAATTTTAAAAAATTTAGAGCATCAAAAGCAAACGGGTTACTCTTGGCTTGTGGGAGCGAGTGTGAATAGAAATATTTTAAAAAGCACAGATGAGATTGTACCTGGACAGTTTAGTGAAAAATTTAAAGAACTTCAAAATATTGATAAAATCGAAACAAATTCTTTTTCACTCGATCTAGGCTGGGGTGGGCAGTATATTTGGAATAACGTTTTCATCAATGGGTTAGTTACAATTGGTCTTGTTTATCAAGAGCAAAAGCTTTTTAATAAAGACTATAAGTCTTATAACGAGCCTGCTTCTAGTAATAATATCGAGCTAGGTTTTGGGTACAAACTCAAAAGAGGTTTAACTGGTTTGAGTGCAAAGTTTCAAACCTTTAATACAAAGTTAGCTGAGCAAGAGATTAATCAAAGCCGTACGAAATCCTATTTTTATTATCGGCACTTTTTTTAAAGAATTGACTCTATGTAGTTCCATAAATTGATGCGAGATTGTATGGAGTCTTGAGCTGTGGTCAAGGCTTCTTCCCATCTTTGTTTATCATCAGCACAGAGGATCTCTACCATTTTTAAGGCCATTGGTCCGTGAATTTCACCATCAAGTTCTATGTGGCGAGAAAGGTAGAAGTGAAATAAAGGAGCTTGTTCCTTAGAAATATTCATTTTATTAAGAAGTTCGCGAAACATATTGGGGATCATGTTTTCTCGTCCAAAACAAAAAGCAGCAGCCGCTATATGAGGTTTATGACTATCCAGAAAACCAAAAGTTTTTTGAACTCCGGCTTGAATTTCTAAAGGGAGATCAAAGCTATTCATTTGTTCTTGGAGATTAGTGCTAGTTATATTTTGAACGAAGCTAAAAGGTTTATCACTATTAGCACCAACCTCGGCCATGGCCAAGCAATACATTTCAAAGTGACTCATTGTTCTGCCATCTGGCAAATGGTCGGATTCTTCTTCTAGGACAATATCATTGATAAAATGAATAATATCTTTGTGCTCACGGGGCTTCCAAGGAGGAGAGCTAGGAGCAAAATGATTTTGTAAAAATTTGACCAAGCTCATAAAGTCCCAAACAGAATAGACATGATTTTCCATAAAAGTTTGTAGCTTGTTATTGTCGTCTACTTTTTTATAGATATGATGTGAATTAAGTTTTTGATAGAGAGGGGTAAGCTCTTTTTGTATATGCTGGATCATCGTCATAATATCTCCATGTTGTAATTGTCTTATCCTACATGATTATATGGATGAAGAATATAAAAGGAAGAGATTTTAATACTGGCTTTAGTGATAAAATCAGTTTTGATTGACTCATCTTGTGTGATTTGTTTTTTGATAAACAGAGTTTTTATTTTTTAATTAAGTTTTTTTTAGGAGTCCACGTTTGCTTTGAATATATTTAGTGTAGTAGCTTAATAGTACTGAAAAAAATAGTTATAATTTTAGATTAAATGATTATGCTCGTTGAAGCTTTTGAGGAGATTTTATGTATTTGGTTAGTGCCGTTTTAATGCTTTTTTTTATGATTTCGTGCAATGACAATGTCAAAAAGTCATCAAAGAAATGGCCTCCAGTTGAGAGTCTCCCTGTCGAAGAGGCAAAGTTAACAACTGCCCCTAATGTTCCACCTGCTATAACTAGAAAGCATCCAGCTAAAGTGGTTGTAAATTTAGAAACAAGAGAGTTTAATGCGGAGCTAGTGGATGGGGTTGAATATACATTTTGGGCTTTTGGAGATTCAGTACCCGGGCCTATGATTAGAATTCGAGAAGGAGATTTTGTAGAATTCCATTTGAATAATCACCCTGATAGTAAAATGCCTCATAATATTGATTTACATGCCGTTACTGGGCAAGGTGGAGGTGCTGAAGGCTCTTTTACGCCACCAGGGAAAACATCGATATTTAATTTTAGAGCACTTAATCCTGGACTTTATATTTATCATTGCGCAACTGCACCTGTTGGGATGCATATTGCAAATGGTATGTATGGACTTATTTTGGTCGAGCCAGAGGAAGGCCTCCCTCCCGTTGATAAAGAGTTTTATGTTGTTCAAAGTGAATTTTACACAGAAGGAAAGTTTGGGGAGAAAGGGCTTCAACCATTTGATATGAATAAAGCACTAAAAGAAATTCCAGATTATGTTGTATTCAACGGTAAAGTTGGTGCATTAACTGATACAAATGCTCTTTCAGCAAATATTGGAGACAATGTAAGAATATATTTTGGAGTTGGTGGTCCTAATTTACAATCTAACTTTCATGTGATTGGAGAAATTTTTGATCGAGTTTATCAAGAAGGGGGAACTAAAGTTGCTCAAAAAAATGTTCAAACAACAATAGTCCCTCCTGGCGGGTCAGCGATGGTCGAGTTTAAAGTAGATGTTCCTGGAACTTTTATTTTAGTTGATCATGCTATCTTCAGGGCTTTTAACAAGGGAGCAATTGGGCAGTTAGTCGTTAAAGGAGAAGAAAATCATGAAATTTATACTGGAAAAACGTACGAAGGTATTTATATGTTAGAAGGTTCGACAATCCAGACTATTCCTAAAGTTAAAGAAAAAAAAGATCAAGTCGTAAATTTATCTTTTGCTGACAAAATGAAAGAAGGTAAGCGTGTTTATAAGAGAAATTGTGCTGCCTGTCACCAAAAAGATGGAAGTGGTCTTAAAGGAGCATTTCCTCCAATTGCAAAGTCTGATTACTTGATGGCTAATAAAGAGAGGTCTATCAAAATCTTACTAAAAGGACTGTCTGGTAAAATTACGGTTAATGGTGAAACATATGATAGTGTTATGCCAGCTATGAGTTTAGACAATTCAGATATCGCAAGCGTGTTGACTTACATTCGAAACTCTTTTGGTAATAAAGGTAAGGAAGTTACAATAAAAGAAGTTAAAAAAGTACGCAAAGAAAAATAATTTGATATTAAAGTCGCTTTCTATTTTTATATTATTTTTGCCATTTGCTCTGGCGAGGGGAATGCAAGTAGTTCCTAGCGGAAACTATATCCCATTTCTATCAAGTGGTGAGAATAAACCTAAGGTTCAAATCAAGTCTTTTAAGATGGATCAAACTCCTGTTACTAATTTTGAATTTAACCAATTTCTTAAGGCTAATCCAAAGTGGAGAAAAACAAAAGTTCTTTCACTCTTTGCAGATCAAAACTATTTAAAACATTGGAAACATGATTTATTAAGTGAGGGTGAAATAAAAAAAATTGGTGATAGTCCTGTCGTTAATGTTTCATGGTTCGCTGCGAGAGCATTTTGCCATGCACAACAAGGAAGACTTGCCTCAATAAATGAGTGGGAGTTTGCAGCAGACTCAGACAACCCTAAAAATATTCAGAAAATTCTCCGATGGTACGGGAAAATAAAAAAAAATCAGAGCACTCCTGTAAAAAAGATGAGTTTAGGTAAGTACGGCCTTAGAGGAATGCATGGATATATTTGGGAATGGGTTAATGACTATAATTCAGTTTTAATTACTAATGACTCAAGATCTACTTCGAGTGACAAGATGAATGGGCTTTTTTGCGGAGGAGGCTCCTTGGGAAGTAAAGATGCTTCAAATTATGCTTCATTTATGCGCTATGCTTTTCGTAGTGGTCTTGATGGTAAGTATACATACTCTCTTTTGGGTTTTCGTTGTATTAAAAATATGTAAAATAAGGATAAAAATATGAAGCTATTATTACTTGTTGTTATGTTTTTCTTAGTCTCTTTTACTTTACCCCATAGTTCGTTGTTTAATTTATCCTCTGTTTGGGAGGATCATAATGGAGAAAAGCATAACTTTTCTGAGATAAGAAATGACAAATATAAAATAATAACAATGATCTTTACAAGTTGTCCCGCGGCTTGTCCTTTGATGGTTAGTCATGTTAAAAAATTAGATATGTCTTTAAGTAAAGAGCAAAAAGAAAAAGTTGAGTATTTATTTTTTTCAATTGATCCCTTAGATAAAAAAGAAACATTAGCTGCTTTTCATAAAAAATTCTCTTTAGATGCTAGGTTTATTTTTTTTCGAAATAAAAATGAAGCTTCAATTTTAGAGCTTGCAGCAGTCTTGGGGTTTAAATACAAAAAAATAGAAAAAAATTTATATTCTCATGGAACAGACGTTTATCTTTTGAATCCTGAGGGAGAAATCATCAAACAAGTAAAAGAGTCTTTTAATGCAATAGAACTTGGCAAAAAAATTCCTTAGTTTTATGTCTATTTTTTATGAAATTTGTAGCTTATTATTGTCGTCTACTTTTTTATAGATATGATGTGAATTAAGTTTTTGATAGAGAGGGGTAAGCTCTTTTTTTATATGTTGGATCATCGTCATAATTTTTCCAAAAGCGAGGAATAAATCCTCGCTGTAAGTAGAGATTATATATTAAAGGAAAAAGGAGTATTAAGTTTTATCAGAATTCCTCTTGCGGTAAGGTCGAGATTTCTTTTTTGATATCTTCCTTCGTTGATCAGTGTTAAGTATTCTGCTTCAAGATTTATCTTCTTATGTAATTTAACGCCTATACCTAATTGATGCCCAATTCCTGCATCAATATTATCTTCAATAACACCTGAGCCAAACCATTTTCCATAGTTGAGACCTCCGTAAACATACGCTTGTGGTGTTAGTCCGTAAGTTGCATTTGCAGCTATTCGCATATTTCTTAAATCAGCATCATAAATATTATTATCAATGGAAACATCCTGATAAGTAGCATAGATGGAGTGTCCAAAGCTCTTTGTTCTTATCTCTTCATGTCCAAGATGAAGTTGAATTTTAGTGTTACTACCTTCGTTATTAGAATTGTCTAAGCCTGTGTCTCTAACTCTTAAGTTGGTCTCCAAAGAGCCTTGGGCAATACCAACTCTAAAACCATCATTGAGTTCTTTTAACCAGTTTTTGACAGGGACTCTAATATCAAAGTTTGATGTGTTAGATTGTGTTGTCGCTGCCAAACTGCTTAATGTTAAAAATGTTAGAGTTATTGTTAAAGCTAGTTTTTTCATTAATATTTCTCCCTTGAGTTTATTGTTTTTTTGCCTAATTATTTAGCCACAAAGTTACAAATTTTTCCTGGCACGTAGATCTCTTTTACAATCGTTTTACCTTCTAAAAGTTTAGCTATTTTTTCATGTTCCTTCGCTTGCTTAAGAAAGTCATCTTTTGAGATATCAGCAGGAACATCAATTGTAGCCTTTGTTTTTCCCATAATTTGAATGGCCATTGTGATAAGATCATCTTTTGCAAGCTCTTCATTATAATCTGGCCAGCTTTCATAACTTAAGGAATCTGTATGACCAGTTATTTGCCAAATCTCTTCAGCCGCGTGAGGAGCTAAAGGGGCCAGAATAAGAGCAAAAATTGCAGCAGTTTCTTTAGAGAACTTTTTTTCTTTTGCACAATGATTGGTAAAAATCATGAGTGCTGAAACGGCAGTATTAAACTTCATCTCTTCAATATCATGAGTTACTTTTTTTATCGTCTTATGCAGAAGTTTTGTCGTTTCTTCACTATCTTGTGTATAAAGAGATGTGTCTGCAAAAGTTCTAAAGGCTTTAGATAAAAATCCATAAACACCTTTTACACCATTCATGGACCAAGGCTTGGTTTTTTCTAATGGGCCCATAAACATTTCATAAACTCTGAGAGTATCTGCACCAAAGTCCTTCACAATATCATCGGGATTGATGACGTTGCCTCGAGACTTACTCATTTTCTCTCCATCGGTGCCTAGGATCATTCCTTGATTGACAAGTTTTTTAAAAGGCTCTTTCGTAGAGACAAGGCCAAGATCATAAAGAACTTTATGCCAAAACCGTGCATAAAGTAGGTGCATTACTGCATGTTCCATTCCGCCGACATATAAATCTACTGGCATCCAGTACTTCTCTAAATCCTCATCCCAAGGTTGATCAGGATTTTTAGGGTCGATATAACGTAAATAATACCAGCAAGAACCGGCCCATTGAGGCATGGTGTTTGTTTCTCTTCTTACTTTTTTGCCGCTAATAGGGTCATCAAAATAAAGCCATTCATCGATGGTGGCCAAGGGAGATTCACCAGTTCCTGAAGGCTCGTATTTTTCAACTTCTGGAAGTTCAACTGGTAGCTCATTTTCTTGTAGGCATCTAACGACTTTTCCGGTTTCAGCATCTTTTAAGATAGGAAAGGGATCTCCCCAATATCTTTGTCTAGAGAAAAGCCAGTCACGAATTTTGTAATTAATTTTTTTCTTACCAATATTGTTTTGCTCTAGAAACTCAATCATTTTCTTTATGGCACTTGCTTTATTAAGTCCATTTAAAAAATCTGAATTGATCAGAGTTCCGTCTTCAGTATGAGCTGATTCTGAAATATCACCTCCGTCTAAAACTTGCAGGATTTCAAGATCAAACTTTTTCGCAAACTCATAATCTCTTTGGTCGTGAGCAGGTACGGCCATAATTGCACCAGTACCATACGTCGCGAGAATATAATCAGAAATAAAAATAGGAATTCTCTTCTTGTTTACAGGGTTTAGGGCGTAGGCTCCAGTAAAAACTCCAGTTTTATTTTTATTGAGTTCAGTTCTTTCAAGGTCTGATTTTTTAGCGGCTTCTTTTTGGTAATCCTCTATATGTTTTTTTTGTTCAGGGGTTGTCAGGGTGGCTACAAGCTTGTGCTCCGGAGCTAAAACCATGTAAGTCGCACCAAACAAAGTGTCTGGCCTTGTCGTAAAAACATCGATCTTTTCGTTATGCTCATCAACTTGAAAGGAAACTTCAGCACCTTCTGATTTTCCAATCCAGTTTCGTTGCATTTCCTTTACAGACTCCGGCCAATCCATCTCATCCAGATCTTCTAATAATTTATCTGCGTATTTAGTAATTTTAAGCATCCATTGTTTCATTGGCTTTTGAACTACGGGGTGTCCACCTACTTCCGACTTACCGTCGACTACTTCTTCATTGGCCAAAACAGTTTTAAGCTCAGGACACCAATTTACATTCATTTCATCTTCGTAGGCTAAGCCTTTGTTGTAGAGTTTAACGAAAATCCACTGGGTCCATTTATAATAATCGATATTTGATGTTGTAATCTCCCTATCCCAGTCATATGAAAAACCAAGCATTTTTAATTGTTTGGTAAAGGTCTTGATATTTTTTTCTGTTGTGATTTGCGGGTGTGTGCCAGTTTTTATGGCATAGTTTTCAGCTGGTAAGCCAAAGCTATCCCATCCCATAGGATGTAAGACATTAAAACCTTTCATTCTTTTGTACCTGGCCATAATATCCGTTGCGGTATACCCCTCTGGGTGTCCTACATGTAATCCAGACCCTGAGGGATAAGGAAACATATCTAAAACATAGTATTTTGGCTTTGAGCGATCTGTGTGAGTTTTAAAGGTTTTTTTCTCTTCCCAAAATTTTTGCCATTTTTTTTCAATATTATTGAATTTGTATTCCATCTTAATACTTCCTTTAAATTCCTTTAAGAGCTTAAAAACATAGCAAATAAGCGCTTATTTTGAAACATCATTTTCTGCAAATATTAAGAAATACTTCAGAGAGTTGAATCTCATCTTAATTTTTATGATTTAAGAGAGGGAGGATTCAGATTTATGCTAAAATTGGAAAAATTCAAACAACGGGGATATATGCTATTATCAATAGGTTTGATCGTTTTTTTAGGTGCCATTTCTCAATGGAGTGCTTGGAAGACAAAGATTCCTGTCATCATTTTTTTATTGGCGGTCGGCTTTTTAGCCGGACCTTTGTTGGGATGGTTAGATCCTGTGGAAGTGATGGGTCAGGAAGTTATTTTTTCTATCGTTGAAATTAGTGTTGCTTTAATTTTGTTTGATGGGGCGATGCAGTTAAAGTTTGCTGAGTTTAAAGAGGTTTTGTCGGGGCTTAAACGAATTTTGACTTTAGGTGTAATTATTCATTTTGTTTTAATTGTTTCTGCAGCTCAATTAATTATGGATGTATCTTTTGGGTTTGCAGCCCTGTTGGGGGGGATTTTAATTGTAACGGGCCCAACAGTTATTATTCCAGCTTTACGTGAAGCTAATATGAAACAAAACGTAGCTAGGTATTTAAAATGGGAAGGTATTTTAACTGATCCTGTAGGGGCGATAGTTGCCGTTGTCGCTTACGATGTTATTGTTTTAAGTAATAAGACGGAAGCGTTTGATGTTTTTTCTGCTTTAATGCTTATTATTTTCACTTCATTTGTCTTAAGTTTTATTGTTAGTTTTGTCTTAAAAAAGAGTCTTACTAAGGGATTAATTCCTGAGTTCTTGCAGATCCCCTTAATTACTTCTTTAGTTATATGTTCTTTTGTTTTTAGTAATCAAATTCAACATGGTTCTGGTTTGTTAACAGTAACGATTTTAGGAATTTTAATTGGAAACTCTAATATGGATGTTCTAATTAATTTAAGAAGTTTCAAAGAAGATGTTACAACAATGTGTATAAGTTTTGTTTTTATTTTGATTACTGCAAGTATTCCACTAGAAGCCTTTTATAGAATACGTCCTTCACATTTAGTTTTTATTTTTTTAGTTTCTTTTGTTCTAAGAACTGTCGCCATCTTGTTATCTACTGTCCGAACCGAAATGAAGTTTAAAGAAAAACTTTTGATTGGTTTGTATGGGCCAAGAGGAATTGTTGCAGCTTCTGTCGCAGCAGTCTTAAGTTCTGAAATGTTAGCAGAGGGAATTCAAGTTGGTGAACTTTTTTTACCTATTGTTTTTTTAGTCATTCTCACGACTGTGATTAGTCA
Source organism: Halobacteriovoraceae bacterium (assembly GCA_002706205.1). GTDB lineage: Bacteria > Bdellovibrionota > Bacteriovoracia > Bacteriovoracales > Bacteriovoracaceae. The sequence continues at coordinate 3,108 of PAKC01000050.1, read as the reverse complement.
TGGAATACTTTTAAAACCCTTGTGTAAATTTTTAAAATTGGAGGCAAATGATAGAAATGGAATTATTTTTATTGGGACGATGCCATGGGTAGGAGACTTAGCTTTAAAACTAAAAGAGCTTGGAATTCCTGTTCTTGTGACATCAGCGTCATGGCATAAATTAGCACCATTTAGAAAGTTGGGAATTAACTGTCATTACGGACAAATCTTAAATGACTTAAAAAGTGAAAGTCTCGATATCAATGAATATTCTTATCTCATTGCAATGAGTGAAAATGATTCTTTTAATTTATTGGCCTGTGAGAAATTTGCTCCTTATTTAGGGCATGATAATGTTTATCATTTAAAACAAAGTCGAAATTTTGTTCATGATCAATATAAAATTGATAAAAGAAGTTATTGTGTTTTTGTAAATAATCTTGAATTAAGGTATGAGAATCTCATGAAGTATTATCAATATGGTTGGAAGTTTAAAGATACTAAGATTACTGATGCTTATAGTTATCAAGACTTTATGAATCATAATAGCAACAGCATTGTTTGTTTGTGTATTCGTGTATCAGGAGAAGTCGTTTTTGGTTCGAGCTTTATTTCTCCTCCTCAAGAAGGGGATGTTTTAATTAGTTTTTCTCCTAAACTAGAAAAAATGAAAAAACGTGTTGCGTAAAATAAAAAAGCCGGCTTAGGGGAAAACCGACTTTTTTTAGGGGAACTTGGACTAGTCCAATTGATTACAGTTAATTGGAAAAGTCATTTTATGGCCTTTTGGAGATGTAATGGCCAAAAAGTCATCTGTCGAATTAAAGCTATTTTTATTTTCAATATGTATTAGATGTTTATAACCATCTTGGTAAACTGTTTTATTAAACCCCTTGTGAGAGTTACGTGTTTTGCTATCCAAAATAGAAGAAATACTTCTGCCTTTAATTTTTTGTGTATCGTGAAAGGCTACAGTTTCACCTTGTATTGTAAAAGACTTTTCTCCAAAATTAGTCTCACATGCTATAGGTTTAAGACTGGCATGAACTCCCATAGAAAAGAATAGACTTATAATAAATATACTGATTAGTTTTTTCTTGTTTTTTTCTCTCATTTTTTATCCCCTTGTTTTGTTCAACTTACTCTTTATAAATACAAGTAAGATGCCAAGAATTTGCACGTAATATTGGGGAATTAGGAGGAGAAAGATGTTTAAGGAAAAGACAGTGTTTAAAAAGTGTACAAAAAAACTTGGCTTTCTTTTTCTTTACAGATTCTTTGATATAAATCTATCCTAAGGAAATATGAGAAAATTGACTCTATTTTTACTCTTGTTTTCGTTTGAGACTATTGCAGCAGACAGTAAAATGAGAAGGTTTCAAACAAAAATACAAACCGAATGCCAGGAACAAGAGGTTTCTTTGTTATTGGTAAAGAAGTCATTAATTGAATTATTAAAAGGAGAGGAGTGTGAAGCCAAATTTACCTCTATCCTTATTAAGATGTGTAAAAATATTGACTGTCAAAAAATTAATCAAATTTATCGAGAAGTTGAACAAATACGTTCCGGTTCTGTCGTTGGAGATTGATAGTGAAAAAGCAAGTGAGTCTAGTCTTTCTATTGAGTTTATCAGCGTATGCAATAGAGCCAGAGATGAATGCAAGAATTGAGAGTCTCGAAAATAGAGTAGAGAATATTGAACTAAATCAAGTCTTAAATAAACTTAACTTTGGGGGAAGCTTTTTCAATCAATATGAGTCCTTTTATAATAAAAGATCTAGAACAGATTTATTTGCCTCAGAGCCCACAAAACAAGCGCTTAATGATGATCACGACCAGTATTTATCAACATTTTTTATGCGAGCAGAGTTAAATTTTGATTTAGCAGTGACAAACTCATTAAGTTTTTTTTCAACTCTAGGGATGAGTAAATTTTGGAATAATGATGGACGACAAAGTCGATCTAATAATGAAGGGGCAAGTTATAAATCACTTTCTGGAAGTTATAGTATTAAAGACTCTACAGCTCGCTTTGATGTTGCTTACTTAAGATATCATCAAAAATCTTCACCATGGACTTTTGCCCTAGGAAGAATGACAACGAATTATGGGCCTCCCCTTAATCAACTTGACGGTCTTGCAAGGACCGGAACATATCCTGCAATGTCCTATAATGTTATTTTAGATGGTGTGGCAGCAGTGTATGATTTTAAAGAAATTTTTGGAGGAAAAAATTATTTTAAATTAAGACTCTTTTATACACCTTTTTTATATATTGATCAGGAAGATCGCTCTGAACAAATATCGAAAAATAACGATCAAGTTGATTCTCAAGCTGACCTCATCAACTTTTTAGGTGAGTTTACATCTGAGGTCGTTCCGCACATAAAGCGTGTTAATATTTTTTATTCTCTGTATACTGTTGATGGTTATTATGAAGAAAATCGACAAGATTCTAGTAAAGATGGTATCGAATATGAAGGAACGACGGCCAATACCCTTTATTTGGGATTGGAAGATATTGCTTTTTCAGGATTGAATCTAAGTTATACATACTCTCAGTTTAGTGTACGAGGAAGTTTAGTTGAAGGAAGTGCAAATAGTTATAATCATTTATTTAATATAAACTATACTTTTGATAACAGCTTTAATCCTGGTGATATTTTTGGTGTAGAATATATTCAAAATGATGATAATAAGGTTCCTACAGATGGAACAACTTTATATGTGAGTGATTTTTATAATCAAAACAACGGGGAAGGATATCATCTTTTTTATACATTACTTATAGATCGCTCTCAAACAATGCGGATCGGGTATATGAATTATCATCAAAGGGCTTCAGAGTTTTATTTAAATGATATTGAGTCGACAGCACAGTCTACCTATTTGCGATGGAAAGCTTTTTTTTAAGCTGATTTTTTTAGAGGGTCTTCACCTGCACTTAATTCTTTTTTGGGAAGACTTACCTTGAAACAAGTATGCGATTGATTTAACTCGTAGTTTAAGCTTCCTTGGTTTTGTTCAATAAAAGTCTTTGATAAGCTTAGGCCTAAGCCTGTTCCTTTTCCAATGGTTTTTGTTGTGTACATTGGGATAAAAATTTTTTCTAAGAGTTCTGGATTGAT
>PAKC01000049.1 GCA_002706205.1 Halobacteriovoraceae bacterium | reverse complement strand
GCAAAAATATATGGAAATAGAGAGTATGACTTTTTCTTTTTCCCACTCATTCAAAAAAGATTTAAATTTTTAGCTAAAAGCTCAGAAAACTTTCTTCTTTGGGGAGCGAGTGCCAAAATGGTTTTGAACTTCTTTCAAAACTATCTCTATGATGATAAAACTCAGAAAATTATTATTAAAAGTTAGTGTACAGAGGAAAAGATGAAGAGTTTTGATCGAATGTTTATGTCAGTATTTCAAATGGAAACACAGCCTGCTCTTATTCATTATTTAGCGGTTTTGATGGGCGTTGTTATGCTTGTCATTTTCTTTTATGAGTTAAAACAATTGTTTACAAAAGAGGAAACAAACCTTGATCAGTCAGATGTAAAGGATGTTGAATCTCAAAATAAGCAACAAGAGGTTACTCAAGAGAAACAAGTTGTCTTAGAAAAAAAAATCCCATGGGAGAAAAGACTTTTCTCAGGCTTAAGTAAAACTCGCTCTGAAATTTGGGGAAAAGTTGGCTCCTTAATCGGTGGCAAAAAAATTGATGATGATTTATTAGAAGAATTAGAAGAAGTTCTTTTTACTTCTGATCTTTCGCCCGCCTTAGTAGATCAGCTTTTAGAGGAGCTTAAAACGATAGATGAAGATCAAGATCATATCGCTCATATTAAAAAATTTATGAAATCAAAGATGGAGACGGCACAATCAAAGGTTAATACTCAGTTATATAAGTTTGATGACAAGTTCCAAGGGCCTAAAGTTATTATGATCGTTGGGGTTAACGGAGCCGGTAAGACTACGACAATTGGAAAGCTAGCGACAAAATTAAAAAGACAGGGAGCATCAGTTGTCGTCGGTGCTTGCGATACATTTAGAGCCGCTGCGGTGGAGCAATTAGAAGTTTGGTGTCAACGAGCAGAAGTTGAGATTGTTAAGGCTGCAGAAGGGGCAGATCCAAGTGGAGTAGCTTTTGATGCGGTTAAGAAAGCTAAGGAGTTAGGCGCTGATTATTGTATTATTGATACGGCGGGCCGACTACATACTAAGTCCAATCTTATGGATGAGCTGGTTAAAACTAAAAAGGTGATGAGCAAAGTAGTACCTGATGCACCACATGAGACATTATTAGTTGTTGATGCCATCACAGGACAAAATGCACTGCGACAAGCTGAGGAATTTAACAAGTCTCTAGAATTATCTGGATTAATTTTTACAAAATGTGATGGTTCTTCTAAAGCTGGAAGTGCCGTTAGTATTGTACAAAGTTTAAGTGTTCCAATTGTCTATATTGGAGTTGGGGAAGAAGTTGAAGACCTGAATATCTTTGAGTTGGACGCCTTTCTTAATGCGCTGCTTGGTATTCAGGCAGAAAGCTGATCTTGATTGACTTAAGAGCATAATTTGAATAATCTTAGTCTATGTCCATGAACCAAACGGAATACGATATTTTAGGTTGTACCATTCGAGTGAAATCGGATGAAGATAATAAAAAAGCACTGGCGACAATAAAGTTGTTAAATGATGAAATTTTACGAGTAAAGCAAGGAAATTCTTCATTAAAACAGACAGATATTGCTGTATTGAGTGCTTTAAATATTGCTTCGAGATATATAGATGTAGATGCTGAATTTAAGGAAAGCATGTTCTCTTTTAAAGAGGATGTTCAAGAAGCATTGAGATATGTAGAGCAGGTATCGACAGGTACGGTTCAGCCAAACGCTTAAGACGTGAATAAAAAAGTTTTAAGAAAATTGATGAAAGAAAGGCTTGCGATTAATGAAAATAAAATGGCAGCACTTCATGAGCAAATTTCTTTAAACTTAAAAAACTTTTTAATTCAGTTTGATTCCCAAAGACATGGACAAGAAAAATTAACGATTGGAGGGTATTCTCCATTAAAGTACGAGCCAGTATGGTTTCAAGCTTTTGATAAGCATGTAGATTGGAAGTATTCGCTTGTGCATATGCATGAGGATATTAATTTAACTTATCATAGTGTTGATTTTGCTGAGATTTTGACTGGAGAATTAGGCCTTCGCCTAGAAGAACAAAAATTAAGTTCTTCAGTTATACCTGATGTGGTTTTGATTCCTGGTTTGGCTTACACTAGATCTTTGGAAAGACTTGGGAGGGGAAAGGCGTATTTTGATAATTATCTTAAAAACTATAAAGGAGAAAAAATTGGTCTTTTTTTTGGTTTGCAAGAGGTCGATGACGTTTTTCTAGAGAAGCATGATATGAAATTAGATTTAATAATAACTGAAAAAGAAATAATAAGGGGAAATAAATGACAACGGAAAGTATATTAATGGCTGTACTCGCATTTGTGATTGGTGCTGCTGTTGCCTATATTTTTTCTTTAAGTCGAGTCAAAAGTCTTAAAGATGAAAAAGAGAAAGAAGCACAAGATATTATTAAAAAGGCTGAGGGTTCAGCTGAAGAAATAAAAAGATCAGCTAAAGCCGAAGCAAAGCAAATAATTGCAGAAGAAAAAGAAACTTTAGAAAAAGAATATCACAAAAAACAACAGTCTATTCAGGATATTGAGCGAAATTTAACTAAAAAAGAAATTAGCTTAGATCAAAAAATAGAAGCTAAAGAGCGTGATCTTCAAGAAATTAAGCGAAAAGAGGAAGAATTAAATAAAGAAAAATCTCAAACTCAACTTGAGCGAGGTAAGTTACTTGAAAAGCAAAATGATATTTCTGAGAAATTAGAAAAAGTTGCGGCTATGACAAAAGAAGAAGCAAAAAATGAACTTCTACAAGTTATGGAAGAGGAAGCGAGAGTTGATGCAGCTAAAATGATTACCAGAGTAGAAGAAGAAGCAAATGAAGAAGCTGAAAAGCGTGCTAAAAGAATTCTTGGAATTGCTTTACAACGTTTTGCCGGCGAGTATGTTGCTGAGCAAACAATTACTTCGGTTGAGTTGCCTGGAGATGAGATTAAAGGGCGTTTGATTGGTCGAGAAGGAAGAAATATTCGTGCATTTGAGCAGATTTGTGGTGTCGACTTAATAATAGATGATACTCCAGGTATGGTTGTTATTTCTTCATTTAATGTGGTGAGAAAACAAGTTGCTAAAATGACAATAGAAAAATTAATTGCAGATGGAAGAATTCATCCTGCAAAAATTGAAGAATTTCATGATAAGTCTAAACATGAATTGGAACAAAGATTAAGAGAGCTTGGAGAAAAAGCTCAAATGGAAATTGGAATCCACGGTCTTCACCCAGAAGTTTTAAAAATGCTAGGTGCCTTAAACTACAGAACTTCTTATATGCAAAACCAATATCAGCACTCTTTAGAAGTAGGTTTCTTGTGTGGAGCTATGGCCGCAGAGCTTGGGCTTAATGTAAAACAAGCGAGAAGAGCTGGATTACTCCATGATATTGGAAAAGCGATTGATGCTTCTGCTGAAGGTTCACACGCAGTTGTAGGTGCTGACTTTATTAAAAAGTATGGCGAAGATCCAGATATTGTTCATGCAGTAAGGGCTCACCATGAGGATGTTAAGCCTGAAACGGTATTGGCTCACCTGGTTATGGCCGCCGATGCATTAAGTGGGGCGAGACCTGGGGTAAGAAAATTCTTAAAAGAGTCTTATGTTTCTCGTGTTGCTGATATTGAAAATATTGCTAATAGTTTTGACGGTGTCTATAAGTCATACGCGATTTCAGCTGGTAGGGAAATTAGAGTATTGGTTGAAAATGATAAAATTGGTGACGAAGAAACAATTATGTTGTCTAGAGATATAGCTAAGAAAATTGAAGAGGAAATGTCTTACCCTGGAACAATTAAAGTTTCTGTGGTGAGAGAAACTCGTGCAGTTGGAATTGCTAAATAATTTAGGAAATATTTTTAATGAATAAAGTTGCTATTGTTTTGGGAACCTCTTCTGGATTAGGACTTGCCTGTGCAAGTTCTCTTTTAGAAAGAGGTTTTCTTGTTTTTGGTGGCAGCAGAAGTGAGTCTCCTCTTGAGCATGAAAACTTTATCGACTTAGAGCTAGACATTACTCAGGAAGCGCAGATTAAAAACTTTATTGCTGAGGTTAAGGCAGAATCAGAAGTTGTTGATGTCTTAGTTAATGCTGCAGGAATGTGTGAGATGGGTCCTGCAGATGAGTCAACAAATTTAGATTTACGTATGCATTTGGAAACTAATGTTATTGGAGGTTTTAGTTTTTTAAAGTACTTTGAAACTTTAATTTTGAGTGAAGAGACACATATTATTAATTTATTTTCAATATCTGCTAAAAGTTTTTTCTCTAATACTTTGTCTTATACAACTTCAGAGTTTGCTAAAAAAGCTATGATTGGAGTTTTAGAAAAAGAATGGAAAAAATATCAAATTCGCTTTTCAAATCTCTATATTGGAGCTGTAGATACTCCCTTGTGGGAAGATTACCCTGATATTGATACGACCAAGATGTTAAAAATAGATGATTTTATTTATGTTTTTAATGCTCTGGTGGATGCTCCTGAGCATATCCAATTTCCAGATATAACTTTTTTGCATCAAGAAGGTTTCTTAGACTAAATTTATGCCTTTATAAGTAGGCAGTCCCTTTTTTACTTCTTAAGTTATTTCGGACACTTAGCTTATTTTATCCCGTATCTGCTAATTTCCCCTAAAATGATACTTAAGTACTCCGATAAGTCTTAGGGAGAAAGTATTTAACTATGCGAAAAGTGAAACTCAAAGATTTTCTTATATTGGCCATTGTGGTTTTTATAGGTTTGATTAATGTATCAAACTCCTTAGCACAATTAAGGACTGAGTTTGATAATAATAGCTCAAGCTCATCATTAGCGAATTCATCTTTCACCAATAATCTTTTTGGTCAAGCACCTCAGATGAACTTTTCAAAGGTTCTTCCCATCACAAAGACAATTGTTGTGGAGGATGGAGCATTCATTTCTCAAAAAAATGAGTTATACAGGCAAGCGATTCAAGAAGCTTATGATGCGGGAGCTGATAAAGTTAAATTAGTGGACTCAAAAGGAAATATTATTTGGCAAGGCACAAATGAAATTAATATTGTTGATCAAGCCATTAATACTTTGGACTCTTTAAATCAGCAAGCAGTTGCGAGCTTTATTGATAGTACAAATTCAAGTAAGTGCTGTAAAAATGGGATATGTCGAATACAAGAGAATCAAGAATTTAGTTGTAACTTGGTTGAGAACTCTATAGTCGAAGACAATGTAAATGCTGAGGTTCATAAAATTCTTTCTTTGGTGAAGCTTCAAACAGATATAGCGACAAATGAAAATAATGTTAAAGGAAATCGTGAGTTTTGTGAAAAGTGTTTTCAGGAAGTTTATCAAACGAGTGCAGAGGAAGACAAGAATAAATCATTTGAGGATTTAAAAGCAGATGTTCTAGAAAAAGTTAGGTACATAAGGTTTCGTCGTGAAGTTGATGAGATGGTAAATGCTCATGAAGATTTAAGAATTTTTTATAAACATCACAAAGAAAGTATAGAACGCTCACTAAAAAAGCAAGTGGAGTCGGCTAAAGATTCCGACAATCCTTTTTCTAGCTTTTTAGAGACTGTTTCTCACGAAATGGTCACAAATATAAAAAGAGAAAAATTACTCTGTTTAACTTTCAAAGAAGTTTCTTATGGACTTTCCCGGCCTGAAAGTTATGGAGATCCTTTTGTTACGGGAGGGGATCCTTTTGTCGCCGATGGCTCAGCACCAGAAAAAACAGAATGTGCTCAAAGGGCCGAATCTCTTTTCAAGGATTATGCATTAGAAAGAAGTGGATTTAAAATAAAAAGTGCTGATATTGGAGATTTAGAAAAAGATGGAGAGTCACTTAATAAGCTCTTTGTTGCCTATGCAGATAAACTCCTTGACTCCAGAGGCGAGCTTAATGAAAAACAAATTAAATTCGTAGAAAGCTTTTATGCGGATTTACCAGATAACCTTCAGCGCTCACATAATGATTTAAAAAAAATCTGCCAAGAGGAAGGTAATTCCACCCCAAGAGAGATGGAAATTTTGATGGTCTTATTTAAAGATGTTTTTAATGAGTCCAATCCTAGTGAAAACTTAGGAAAAGCCGTTCGACTTTCAAAAGCTTTATCTTATGTTGATCCTAATCTTACTCCATTTTTTTATGATTCAAGTGGACTCTGTTCTTTAGTGGCAAATTACTCCGCAGAGGATATTGGTGGGATGGATTATAAGTCATATATTCGAATGAGTTCATTTCCGGATCAAGAAAGTAAAGATGCTGAGATAATGAAACGTTTGGAGAGTTTGAGTGCAGTAACGTGTAAGGATAAATCAGATAAAATAGTTAGCATAGCTTGTAGTGATGATGAAGCTGATATGATGGCCGGTTTAAATGATTTAAATTCAAGTCAGTTGACCAATCCAGAAAAAATAGCATTGGCTTCCTTGCAGTGTCGTTTACCGGTTGAGCAAGAACAAGCTTCACAAGAGACTGATGAGCTTAGAGACCAAGTCCTTGCAAGTGCTAAGGCAGCATCAAATGATGTTAGGGAAAATGGACGTTCTGCTCTTGTGGATCAGATTATTGAACAAGAAGTTGCCGCCTCTGCAAAAGGATCCCGCAGAGATAGTGAAAACAGAAACTTTGTATCACGTATGGATGAAATAGTCCTTCCTAATGATCTGGATATTCCCTCTTACGGAAAAGAGTCGGTGATGGAATCAAATAATAGTAGTGCTTCATCTTCAATACCTGTAAGTTCTATTGGAGGGCAAGTTGGAGCTGAGTCAGGGGACATGAGTTCGTCATCTGTGAGACAAGGCCCTAATAGTTTTCAACGCAGATTTGAAGAATTGATGCAAGAAAGTTCTTCTCTCATGAACTCAGGATCAAATCATAATTTCAGTCAAACATCTCAAAATTTGATTAACAATAGACCTTTAAGTCAAAGTGAAATTGATCAGTCCATTCAAAATGATCAAGCTCTTAATTCAAACTTTGAACAACTTGAGTCTCAACTTAGAAGCCAATTAGCGCAAGGACAAGATTCAGCTGATGAAAAGTTAAAAAATGTGCTGGCCGAAAAAGATAAAATCACAGCTTCTGACTTAAAAGGAAGTGAGCTGGAAAAGCAAAGATTACTTGAGGAAATTGAAAATTTAAAAAAGCAAGTAGCAGCCTCAGTGAAGAATGAAAGAAGTAAGACGGCAGAAGATGCAACTGATAAAAGAATTAGTGAATTAGAAAAAGAATTAGCTCGTTATAAAAAACTTGCTACTGCTAAAACTTCTCCTTCGTCACGATCCACAGCAAGTTTAGGGGCCTCTAATCAAAGAGTTCTTGATAATGCTAACGCCTCTAGTGGTAGAACATCCAGTTCAGCTCAATCCTCTGCAAGCACAATGAACCAATCTACTTTGAGTTTGAATTCTCAGAATATCATGACGTCAATTCCTCCAACCATTCAACAGGATCCTGCAAAGTTTATCAAAGCACAGGATTTTTCTTTAGGTTTAAGAAATAATCGTCTTGTTTTAACCGTAAAGGAGAAAGGGCTTGATCGATTTCCTGTTGAAGTGGATGATATTATTTTAGATACCTCCGGAGAAATCAGACAAGTTATAATTGGAAACTCTGCGCCTATAGATATTTCATCATTATCTCAAGACTCTAGAGAGGCTTTGGAAAAGTATATAGATCAAGAAAAAAGGTCTGGAAGTCAGAGAATTTCTCAAATTCAAAGAGAAATTGCCAGAACAAAAGAGCTAAAGAAGTCGGCTCATGAGTCTTCAGTTCGTTACCAACAATTTCTTTGTTCTTTGAATTCTTCGGCGAGTGGCTGTGCCCAGTAAAAAGTTAAAACCTATAGCCATAGTGATCCCCTATAGAAATGATAGAGATCAGAATTATCAGGTGTGGTGCCAAATTCGTCACTCCTCTGATGAGCTGAATGGGCTTAAAGAATTTCCTGGTGGTAAGATTGAGTTATCGGAATCTCCTGAGGAAGCCGCAAAAAGAGAGGTTTTAGAGGAGGCAAGCGTTGAGCTTACGATGAATGATTTAGAGCCCTTTAAGTTATACACTTTTCAAGACGGGCTTTTAATTCGTGTTTTTTTGTACAATGACAAACGAGGGCTGTTTGAAAGGGCAAACTATATTTCACTAATGGCCCTTTGTGAGCAAACCGAATTGATTCCACCGAATAATTTAGAAATCTTAGAAGATCTCATTAAGTATTTTCAAGAGTTTAGAGTGTGAACTTTTTATCTAAAATTAAGCTTAAAAATGATTAAAATAGACAAAAAAATAGTTTGCAGTGTATAATTATATATGTAGTCTTGTACGGCTTTTATTAAGAATATTATGTTAGGAGATTAAAATAGAGCCCCCGTCTGAGAATCAAAGTTCATACCAATTTTATTGTATCATTAAACCAATTTCGTTATTTGGAGTTTTTTCGTGAGTCCAGAGATTCAAGATATCCTTATCTTTACGATTGGTGTTTTACTATCTGCTTTCTTCTCAGGTTCAGAGGCGGCTTTGATTAGTATTCCCTCGAAAAGAATTAAACAACTCATTGAAGATCATCCTAAAAGTAAAAGTGCCTTTATCTTTTTATCTGAAAAACCAAGTGAACTTTTAACAACAATTTTGATCGGTAATAATTTTGTTAATATCTTTGTTGCCTCTTTGGCGACAACGATCGCACAGAGATATTTTGAGAGTGATGCGATCTCTTATAGTGTCGGGGTGACAACTATTTTGATCTTAATTTTTGGTGAGATTATTCCCAAAACCTTTATGCGAAATCATGCGGAAAAATTAGCAGTGCCTGTCATAAGAATTTTGCAATTATGTTATTTTCTTCTTTATCCTGTTGTGAAAATTTTTATGTTAATTATAAAAATCGTTTTAGGTGAGCATGCTTCCTTGCAAGAAAAAATGATCACTAAAGATGATATTGAGTTTATGGTAGGTGAAGCAGAAAAAGATAGATCAATTGATTCTAAGCAGATTGATCTTCTTACTTCTATTCTTGAATTTCCTACAATTAAAGTAAAAGATATTATGACTCCAAGAAGTTCTGTGCATGCAATTAAAACAGATGCGACTTATGAAGAAATTGTGGAAATGATTAGAAGTGAACAGCATTCACGTTATCCTGTTTATCGAGAGGAACTAGAGGATACATTAGGGTTTATTCACGTTAAGGATATTACTTTTGCTTCTGATGAGGAAAGAGGAAGTTCCTTTGATGTGACTAAATATATTAATGAGCCGTTTTTTGTTTATGAACATATGAAAATTCAAGCAGTTTTTGATCATATGAATCGTAAGAAAGTCCATCTTGCCTTAGTTAAGGATGAAAATGGTTTAGTTGTTGGGATTGTGACACTTGAAGACATTATGGAAGAAATTTTCGGTGAAATTCAAGATGAGCATGATGATGAAGATGATGTTGTTTCAAAAGATGCACATGAAAACTTAGAGGAAGGCGTTATTGTTCCGGGCTCTATTACTTTAAGAGATTTAGATAATGAATATGATGTTAAGATACCTCTAAATGATAATTATTCTACTTTAAGAGGTTTTCTTTTAGATATGCTTGGAAATAATTTTCCAAAAGAGGGAAATATTTTATTCTGGGAAGGACTTTCATTTGAGCTTTTAAAGGTTGTAGAAAATGAAATTGAAGATGTTAAAATTGAAAGTACAGATGGTGAAAAGCATATTAGTTCCAAGCGTGATGAAAATGAAGAAAAAGAAGATCCTGACTTGGCGCTTAGTTTCTCTAAAACTACATAATAACAGCTTCTGTCTGTGAGTTTGAGTTTTCTCTTCTATCCCCACCGTAGTCGGGCGGTTAATAATTATTAATTCAAAATTTTTATTTTTACATCGCCTTGTAAGATTTTTGCTTGGCATGCGAGCCTTATCGTTTGATTGGCAAGAGAATTTTTTCCATGAATGCGATTGTAGTTTTGTTTGATGGCCTGAATGGTCATTTTTTCCAGTTCTGATGGAGGGCTTAAATTGTCTTGACCTGTAAGAATTATAACTTTGCAGGTTCCACATGTTCCGGCCAGGCAGCTATGAGGGAGTTCATGGCCACAGTTGTCCAGAGCGTCAAATAAAGTTTCTTCTTCATCGACTTGAAATAACTCAGAAAATCCCTCAATTGACACAGTGGGCATGTTACTTTCATCCTTGGGAGTCTATATATGCTAGATAAAATTCTACTTTATTTGAATAAGGATTCAAGGAGAAAACTATATGTTAACTTTTGAAAAATTGTACTCAATGGGCCACGAAGAAGTCATTTTTATAAGTGAGCCGTCTTGTAATTTAAAAGCAATAGTTGCGATTCATGATACGACGTTAGGTCCAGCATTAGGTGGGACAAGAATGTGGCCATACGCCTCTGAAGCTGATGCTGTAGAGGATGTTTTGAGACTTTCAAGAGGAATGACGTACAAAGCTGCTGTTTCAGGTCTAAATCTTGGTGGTGGTAAAGCTGTTATTATTGGAGATCCAAAAAAAGATAAGTCTGAAGCCTTATTTAGAGCGTATGGAAGATATATTGAATCTTTAAATGGAAGATATATTACAGCAGAAGATGTGAATATTTCCGTTCAAGATATTGATAATGTTTATACAGAAACAAATTATGTATGTGGAATTGCCAAGGCCTCTGGTGGATCTGGAAACCCAGCGCCGTATACGGCCCTTGGTGTTTTTAGAGGAATGGAAGCGTCGGCTACAAAAGTTTGGGGCTCGAGAGACTCTATTAAAGGGAAGGTTGTTGGTATTCAAGGTGTAGGTTCTGTTGGTATTGAGTTGGCCAAACTCGTTGATGAAGTTGGTGGTAAACTTATTTTTACAGATATTTCAGATGATAATATTGCACGGATGAAAGAGAAGTTTCCTCATGCAGAGTATATTGCTCCTGAGAGTTTTTATACCGCAAATATGGATATTTATGCTCCTTGTGCTCTTGGTGCAACAATTAACGATGAAACAATTAATCAGTTAAAATGTAAAATTGTTAATGGAGCGGCTAATAATCAATTGAAAGAAGATAGACATGGTCAAGAGCTTAAAGATAGAGGAATTCTTTATTCTCCAGATTACCTTATCAATGCTGGTGGTCTTATGAATGTATCGATTGAGTTTGAGGGGTGGAATGACTACAAGTCTCGTCGAATGATTGATACAATTTATGATACGACATTAAGAATTTTTGCGATGTCTGATGAGAGAAATATTCCAGTAAATAAAGCCACTGATAGGTTAGCAGAAGAAAGATTAGAATCTATGAAGAAAATCCAAACGACTTACCTTGGAAGAGGTTCTGATCATAGATTTCCTGGCTCAAAGGTTCGGCATAATAAACTTTAAATAAAAAATTAAAGACCTCCTTTTTGGGAGGTTTTTTTTTGTAAGATTTTTGTTTTTTACTACACGTAGTATATGGAAAAAGAAGCTAAGTATAAAAATGTAGTGAAAATAATTAATTCTGTAATTGAGACAGAGAGTGATTTGATTGCAAATATGGCCAATATTTGTGCAATACTCAAAGAGCATTTTGATTGGTTGTGGATTGGCTTTTATCGAGTTGATCAAACACAAAGAGAATTAGTTCTAGGTCCTTTTCAAGGTCCGCTAGCTTGTACTCGTATTCCTTATGGTAAAGGAGTATGTGGAAAGAGTTGGGCGGATAAAATTTCACTCGTTGTGGATAATGTTCACGAGTTTGAGGGGCATATTGCGTGTTCAAGTTTATCAAACTCAGAAATAGTCATACCAGTATTTATTAAAGGTGAAATTGGTGCCATTTTGGACATTGATAGCACTAAAATAAAAGATTTTGATGATATTGATAGAAAATATCTGACAATGATCGCTCAAAAACTGACCGTATTATTTTCCTAGTTGCTTTTAAAACAAGATTTATGTAATGATCTAGAGACTTTGCAGGAGTGGATTTGCACACTTTACGACTGTAAGAATCTTTTAGTTGTCTTGTGTTTTAATATTTGTCATCATTTTTGCGGGAAGTTCTAGTCCCACCATGGAAAAGGGGAATTCATGAAAAATTTTTTATTGAGTCTAATACTTACGACTTTAGTAAGTTCAGTTTATGCAACAGCAGCATCGATCAAGGTAATCTACGGAGATGATAATAGGGTTGATGTGATTGCTTCACCTAACGAGCTTTATGTAAAGTTGGCAGAATCAACCGCGGCGATGATTTCTAATGATAAGTTAAAGGAATTTAATGCAGAGCAATTTGAAATTGGTGGAAAAACCCTGGCCGAGTCGGGTGTTTGCGCTCAAGAGCGCTTTTCTCAGCAACCCATTGAGGCAAACTGTTCAGGTTTTTTAGTTGGAAAGAATACTCTTGTTACTGCCGGCCATTGTATTAGATCTCAGTTTGATTGTGATAATAATGCTTGGGTTTTTGATTATAAGGTTCAAAGAGAGTCGGACTCATCTGTCGTGGTAGATAAGTCGAGTGTTTATAAATGTAAGTCAATCATTGCCAGAGAATTGAATTCTTCTGATAGTAATGATTATGCAGTCCTAGAGTTAGAACAAGATGTATTAGATAGAGATGTATTAAAGTTTAGAACATCAGGAAAACCAAAAGTTGGTGATGAATTAGTTGTTATTGGTCATCCAACTGGTCTCCCTACTAAAATTTCAGATAAGGCTTATGTTAGAGAAGTTAATGATATTTTTCTAGTTGCTAATTTAGATACCTATGGAGGAAACTCTGGATCAGCTGTATTTAATGCTGTCACGGGAGAAGTCGAAGGAATTTTGGTGAGAGGTGATACTGATTATATTTTTGATCGTTCCCAAATGTGTCGCGTTTCAAATCGTCTGGGAGAAAATGCAGGTAGGGGGGAAGATGTGACTCTCATTACTGCAGTAAAAGGGCTTCCTTCAGATGTTTCTGAGCCTGCTCCTGAGGAACCAAGTGAGCCTGAGTTACCAGACACACCTTCAGAGCCGGAGCAGCCTGAAGAACCTAGTTTGTCATGGTGGGAAAGATTATTAAGATGGTTATTTGGAAAATAAAATAAAGGGCTAATTCTATTGGCCCTTTTTTATTTCTCTTCTATCCCCATGGTAGTCGGGCGGCTAATATCTTTTCTTACACATTCTAAAACAACTTTTATCGCTTCTTCTCTTTCCCTAGGGGTTAGAAATTTTCCAACAGTCCTCCAAATATTAATTTTATCTTTAAGAGGCAGATTACAGACCCCAACACCGGACTCAAGATAACATCCAGGATGAAATTTTAAGGTAAAATCAGTTATATAATCACAAGTTTTTTGAGGAGAGTCTTTATGACAATTTTGATTAATCTCACATTCGTTAATTAGGCCTTTTTGTAAACACACCATCACAGTATAAATCCAATTATAACCTTTTTGAGTAAACCACTTTTTTTTGATGTTTGCTTTATAAGTTGAACAGGTAGGAAAAGCTAATTGGGTAAAATAGTCGACTCCAACATGAGAACAATTGTATTTTTTTTCCATACAATTATA
>PAKC01000048.1 GCA_002706205.1 Halobacteriovoraceae bacterium | reverse complement strand
CCAAGGAAGGAAAGGGAACGCAGTTGAGTTTTGCGATACCAGTTGAGCCAGGAACGGAAAGTGATATTGAAGAAATCAAAGAGTCCTATTCTTTAGAGGAACTTTTAGGTGACCATCGAGTAAGTATCTTAATTGCTGATGATGTCCCAGATAATCTCTTTGTTTTAAAAAACTATTTAAATACGACAAAAGTAAACTTAAAACTTGTTTCTGATGCCCAAGAGGCTTTAGAAGAAATGAAAAAAGAGTCTTATGACATCGCTATGTTAGATATTAATATGCCTAAAATGACAGGATTTGAAGTGGCCAAGAGGTATACAAAATATGCAAAAGAGAAGGGAGAAAAGTTATCCTCTTTGGTTGCTTTGACAGCCTTTGATATTAATGAGGATTTTTTGCAACAGATGAAAGAAGCTGGGATTGGAAATTATATTATGAAGCCAGTACGTAAAGAATTACTTTATAAGGAAATTGTAAGTATCGTCCATAATCTTTCTGATGATTCTTTTACAAAAATTGCTGCACTTAAAGAGGCAGATGTGATCGATAAGGATTATGATTTTGATCTCCTTGATCAAGACTTTAAGGATTATTTACCAACTTATATTGATAATAAGCTTAATGAAGTAAGAGAACTTAAATCTTGGGTAGAAAAAAGAAATATGGTTAAGGCTTCTGGAATGTGTCATAAAGTCCTAGGAACAGCAAAGTCCTTTGGGCTTTTTAAAATAGATCGTGAATTGGAGCTGGCCCAAAAACTTATTAAACAAGACTTAGAAGCAAACTATCAAGATATCAATGATTTAGTGGAATCAAGTCTTGATCACCTAGAAAAACTAAAAATGGCAATTTCTTAATAGTTAAAGAGCTTGATTTATGTCATAGTTTTTCCATAAACTTTCATTATAAATAAACTAAAGAGGTGTATATATGAAAAAAATAATTATTGGAAATTCTTTAGAAAAAGCATCAATGATGAATTTAGAGGTTGGATTAGGCTTAGCCGATACTCTTAAACTGCATCCTTTGGTTGTTCATGGAGATAAATTAGCTGATATAGATACCTTGGGAAACGTCTTTACGAGTTTAAATTTAGAAGTTCAAGATCATTATGTAAAAAGTTTAATGCAGGCTAATAAAGAGGCCCTTGAAAAGCAAATTAAACAAGTTCGAGAAAACTTAGATGATGTTTCCTATGAGTCATTATCTGGAGCTCCAGCAGATGTTTTGGTTAAAGAAGCACAAGAAGAAAATGTCGCACTTGTAAGCTTAGGTTATAACCCAGATAAGGGATTAGTAGAAAAGTTTTTAGGAGGAGTTACAGAAAGTGTTTTGCATCGCTCAGATAAGTCTGTTCTTATTGTGAAAGGAGTTAATGCACTTAAGCCGAGAAAAATTATGATTGCGTATGATTTTTCACATCATTGTAATGAAGCTATTGAATGGATGAAACTTTTTGCTAAGAATTCGGATGCGACAATAGATATTGTAAATATAATTCCTTGTTATTATGAGGGATATCATTTAGCTCATACCTATTCTAGTGGGTTAAATTCTGTTATGGAAAAAATAATTGACGAAACTCATCAGGAAGTGACGAATAAACTCAAAGATTTAGAAAAAAGTTTAAACTTGGGAGATAAGGGGAAAGTTAGCGTTATTATAGATAAAGAGGGAAGTATCTCTGATCGTCTTAGTCAGCATGCAGATGCTAACGATATTGATCTAATTATAATGGGATCACATAAACGAGGACTTATCGGTGAGTTGTTCTTAGGAAGTGTAACTTCAAAAGTGATTAAAAAATCGAATTGTTCAGTTCTTGTGGCCAAGTAGTTATTTTACTTTTGAATATGATCACCTGACTTGATTTGAATGATAATTCGTATTATTTTAATAATATGATAAAAGTTGTGAGTCTTTTAATACTTTTCTTATGGAGCTTTAGCGGCTTTTCTTCTGAGAATATCAGTGAAAATTTCAGAAAAATTGTTGGAGACTTTTCTGAAAAAAAAGAGCTAAAAGTTATTGATACGATAAGTAAGGAAAAAAATAATACAAAAATTTATTTTTTCACTTTAAAAAATAATATTGTTGGTTTTGCCAGGCCTATTAGCACAACAACTGGATGTGAGAGTGCTTGTCTTCCCCTTATTTATACGGCCTTTTATAATAAACAAGGAAGTTTAGTGAAAATCTATAGTCAGGATGGATTGACTAAGATTAATCATGCACCACTCTCAGAAGAAGATTATGCCAACCTTGAGTTTATTTTATCACTTAAGCAAAAAGACTTAGAAAGTATAAATCACCCTAAAGAATTGACAGACGCCATATCAGGGGCAACTTATAAAAAGTATGTGCCAGTTGTTGTAAAAGGTGCTGCTTACACAACACTTCGAGTCTATCTTTATCATAGAGAAACTTTGAAATACATTAAGCAATTGCTTGAAAACAAGTAGAGACTTTTTTTAAACATTCATGTAAATTGTAATTAAAAACTTTAAAGGATTTTTATGAAAAAGTCTTTCCATATTTTTTTACTTTTATTGTCATTTTGTGCGATGGGGATTCTTCTTTTTTTAGAATATACTCAGTTAGAAAAATCAGGACAATATAATCTGGCCATTTTAAATTCAAAAGTTGATGTCTATTTTGATGAGAATGGTATCCCTCATATTGAAGGTGAGAATACGAATGATGTTTATAGAGCCTTAGGCTATATCACTGCCAGTGAAAGGCTTTTCCAAATGGATACTTTGCGTCGTTTAATCAATGGAAGTTTAAGTGAAGTCTATGGGAAAAAAACTTTGGCAGCAGATAAAATGTTAAGAACATTGGGTTTTAAACATACGGCCCAAAAGTACTTAACTCAATATAAAAATTCTCAAGAGTTTAATCCTAAACTTATGGAGCAAGTCAAAGCCTACTTAGAGGGAGTTCACTATTATATGGATAATAGTATTCTTCCAATTGAGTTCCAATTACTTGATTATCGACCTGAATATTTTGAAGTTGAGGATATCATGGGGTTGTCTGGTTATATGGCCCTTACATTTGCTGAGGGGTTAACGAGTGATATTCTTATTTCAGAAATGATGGAGAAACTTCCTGAGTCTAAGATTCAAGTTATTCGTAAAGGTATTGCTGCTGAAAAACATTATCAGGCTCAAGATGATATCGTAAAAACAAGTATTATTAATAATATTCAAGATGCCATTGATGTTATTCAAAACTATGTTCCTTTATTTCATGGATCAAATTCTTGGGTGTTATCTGGGAAAAGAACTTATTCTGGAAAGCCGATCTTGGCCAATGATCCTCATATTGGAACCTCAACACCTCATATCTTTTTTGAAGCACACCTAAAAACTCCTGAAATTGAAGTCTATGGCCATTATATTCCTCTTTCACCGTTTGCGATTATTGGGCATACTCCTCATTCAGCGTGGGGCATGACAATGGCCCAGGTTGATGATTTAACTATTTATTTAGAAAAAACAGATCCTGAAAATCCAAATAAAGTCATGTTTAATAATGAGTGGGTTGATTTAGAAAGTCGCGAAGAAATAATTAAGGTTAAGGACTCTGAGGTCTATAAGTTTCAAGTTAAGAATTCCTCTCATGGTCCTTTGTTAGATACGACAAAATATGGAGTGTCAGGTAAAAGCCTATCTTTGTCATGGTCTGTTTATCATCCAGAAAATCATATTTTAAATAGTCTGTACGCTCTGCCTAGGGCCAAAACGATTGAAGACTTAAGACAAGCAGTATCTTATGCGGCTGCACCGGGATTGAATATTACTTGGGTAAATAAGCAAGGGGATATTGCTTGGTGGATGATGGGCAAATTTCCCAAACTCCCTCCTGAAGTGCCTTATGATATTGTCCTAAATGGATGGGATGGTAAGCATGAAATTGAAGGGTATTATTCAGTTGATGAAAACCCTCACGAAATTAATCCTGAAAGTGGAGTGATTATTTCGGCGAATTTTAAGCCTGAAAATGAAAAGTATGATCACTTTGATGGTTATTGGCAACCAGGGGGGAGACTGCTTAGGTTAAAAAAACTTTTAGCAAAAAAAAGTACTTGGACCATGGAGGAGATGAAGAAAATTCAATTGGATAATCTTGTCCCTATTTACGATAAAGTTCGTTCACAGCAACTTATGGCCTTAGATCAAACAAAACTAACTCCTTTTGAATTAAAAGTATTAAATGAGTATTTAGTTTGGGATGGGCTTTCAAGTAAGGAAAGCACAGGAGCTTCAATTTATCATATGTGGAACTATTATTTGATGTACAATATTTTTTCAGATGAATTAGGTGTGCAAGGGTTTAAGAATTTTGGAAAGACAGCTGAGCTTTGGCATTCATTTAAAGAGCTTTTATTTCAGCAGTCCAATCCCTTTTGGGATAATATCCATACTGATCATGTTGAGTCAGCACAAGAGATAATGACTAAGACATTTAAACAGGCAGTTACTAATTTAAAAGAGCGTTTAGGTCATAAGTTAAGTCAATGGAACTGGGGACGATTACACAAGGCTGAGTATAAACATGCTTTGGGAAAACGTTCTCCTTTGAATTATATTTTTAATATTGGTCCTATTGAAGCCAACGGTGGAAGATATACCATTAATAATTTAGCACATAAAAAATCTACTAATAATTTTGAAGTCGTCCATGCTCCGGCGACAAGAAGAATCATTGATATGGCCAATATTGAATATTCATGGGGAATCTTACCTACTGGAAACTCTGGAAGTCCATTAAGTAAACATTATGATGACCAATTAGAACTTTATCATAAAGGTGAATACCGCTATCAACTCATGGACTGGAAAAGAATAAAAAAACTTCCACGTTTAAGACTTTCAAATTGAGCATTGGTGCCTGATTAAAATGAGTTTTATTAAGATTTTTTTGCCATATACTCCTTATGTTTATCAACAAAAAATTGTAAAACATTGAGAGCACATGAGTAGTTTTGTTTTTCAATAAGATTTAAAGAATGGGTAGCCGCCTCTAGAGTCGAAAGAAAGTTTTTTTGAGGGGCTTTGCGAATATGGT
The DNA here is from genome assembly GCA_002706205.1 of Halobacteriovoraceae bacterium. Classification (GTDB taxonomy): domain Bacteria; phylum Bdellovibrionota; class Bacteriovoracia; order Bacteriovoracales; family Bacteriovoracaceae. Next base: position 23,428 of record PAKC01000048.1, on the reverse strand, counting down.
AGATTGAGTTGAGGTTCTCGGGTAATTGTAAAAGAGGGATATCTTGTAAAAACTGTGTTTGGTAAAGAATTCTTTTTGCCTTTCGCCAAGTACCATCGAGTAAAATTAGTGTTTTAATTTCTTTCTTTTGAGCTGAAGAGAGTGTATTTATTTTTTTAGCCGTTTCGTGAGGATAGAGAATATAGGATCCTGGCCGAGAGACTTCGCTTCTAAGTTGAGAGTCGTAACTTAGGTTCTCACCAATTATAAGCTTGGAGTTTTTAAAATTAAGCTTTGTCATTAGGGCCGTGTTGTAGGGATGTTTTTCTTCGTCTGGATGGACTAAAATAATCAGCTTTACACGATTTTCAATGGGTGTAAGTGCCTGACAAAAGCATGTGAGAAGAGGTTTCAAGCATCTTTTACAAGTTTTACGCATATTCTTATCTTATCATGGCCATTGGACTGGCCTAAGAACAATTTAAAGAGTATTTTGTTGTTATGAGTGAAAATAATGAAATCTATATCAGTCAAACTGTAGCTATTCTTGTTGATGGAAATAATATTGAAAGAAGTATCGATAGTGCGTTTAAGTATAATAATGGAATGATTAACTTTGATACATTGGTCCCAAGATTACTAGGGGAAAGAGCGCTCAATAGATTAATTTATTTCCGAGAAGGAAAAAATATATCTTCGAAGCTTGCCGAAAGACTTCATACAAACTTCCATGGCTCAGTTTGCCCTTGTCATAAGTCAGCAGATATACCTTTAACCATTAAAGCAACTCAATTGGCCAATAAGGTCGACTGTCTTATAATCCTATCAGGAGACTCTGACTATATTGAGTTGGTAAAGCATTTAATTGGAGAGGGGGTTCGTGTCGAGATTTGCGCAGTTGAGCAAACAACTTCCAAAGCTTTAATCGACGAAGCTGAGTTTTTTCATCCCATTATTGAGGATGATATTTTTACTTATAATATCCCTAAGCCAAAGGGAACTCGAAAAAAAATACGCGGAAAGAAATCTTAATTTCAATGATGCGTTAAAGATTTAGTTTTTTGATAATACCTTGTAAAACAGATTGAAAGGTTTCTATGTCTGTTCCTGAACTAATAATTGTCGCATGTTCTTGAGAAGGTTCGACAAAAAGATCATGCATTGGTTTGACTTGAGCTTCAAATTGTTTTTTGACTCCCTCAGCGGTTCTTCCTCGTTCTAAAACATCGCGACTCAGTCGTCTTTGGAATCTAATGTCCTCTGGAGTTTTTACAAAAATGCTTTCATCGAGTAGTGCTCTAATTTTTGGTTGGGTTAAGATAAGAATGCCATCAACGATGATAACTTGTTTGTTTTTTTGAGTTATTGTTTTTTTTAGTCTTTGATGAGTAGCAAAGTCGTAAATAGGTATTTCAATATCATGTCCTTCTTTAAGCATTTGCAGGTGAGTGGCAAGTAAGTCAAAGTCTAATGATTCAGGATGGTCAAAGTTTACAGAACCACCATCGTGATCAAATCTGGCACTTTGGTCGTGATAGTAACTATCTTGATATAAAACAAAGGAATGTTTCGGGCCTAATCTTTTAGCAAGAGTTTCAGCAAAAAAAGTTTTTCCTGAGCCACTGCCTCCAGCAACTCCTAATATATAATGGGACATTACATTTGATCATAAGATTTTTTTTGAGGCTTATCAATGACTTTCTAATGGCAAAACCTTCAATATGCTCAATCTGCTACAGTCGCGACTTAAGGTTTATTTATTATTTTGTGCTATATCTTGATTTACTTGTGGTGTCATTTCTTCAATTAAATCTTTTATGATTGTTCCAATACCATAGGGGACTGAATAATTTCTTCTTGTCGTTCGGTTGTAATCATGTCCAAAGCCTAGCTTATGTATCCATTCATGGACGACATTTTGGGCCACTTGAGCATAGGTATATGTTGAAAAGAATTTATCATTAGTCCATACTCTTGTTGTATCTGGGTAGGTGTATCCCACAACGGAATTATTAGCATAGTAAAGAGTTATATCGAGATCCATCTCTTCATCATTACCAGGAATAAGGACTTCACTCCCTAACATAACTTTATCGTATATCTCTTGATTTGTAAGACCTTCATTGTCTACAAATGTTTTTTGTCCATTATAAGTGTGATTTAAAACTCTGTTTTTAAAAGCTACTGAATTGATGACTATTTTAAGCCTCTCAATGGCTTTTTCCATCTTCATTTCATCTTGTAAAGAAAAGTCTTGTAGAGTAAGAGTTGCAGTCAAATTAGCACTGGGCTCCCTAGCCGGTAAGAGGCATAAACTTTCTTGGCCATCTTCTAGGGAAGGATCATGATCTTGGCTTTCTCTTTCACTAGGAAGGATGCAATCAGCTACAACAATAGCAGACTCTTTACAACTATAGAGAATCAAAGGGCATAAGAGAAGAAGTGAGTTTAAGGTTAATGATTTCATGATAATATCCTTTTTGTTATAAAGGATTTATCGGAGGAAAAGGAAAACTCTAAAACGCTTCTAGGAGGGGGGGTAGGATTTTCTGGATGTCTTTATTGATTGGAATTTATTTTTTTTATAACTTTTTTTTGAGATGATAAGATTTTATCTTTTTGTTTATCTGTAAGTTTTATTTGAGTTAACTTTTTTGAATACTGAGTAATAATCATTATTTGACTCTTATAGTCAGTACAGCATTGGCAAATAAATAAATGGAAATTCAGTTTGAGCTGTTGTAAGAGGTTTAGTCGACTTTTATCTTCAAGCATTAAACTTGCTTCTTGGCAGCTCAAAAAATATCTTTTCCTAATAGATTTTGGAAAAATTTTTACGACCACTTCATGTAAGATATGGCGTATATTACGTTTGACTTTATTTAATGACATATTGTTTTTCTATCCTTATTCTCAGTTGGTTTTTGGCCCTATAGATTAAAACTCCCAAATGAGTGTTCGTAATGTCCAGAATCTTACAGATATCTTCCGTTTTTTCACCAAGGACTTCTTTTAGAGTGAAGGCAAGCCGCTGATTTTCTGGTAATAGTTGAAGCTCTTTTTCAAGTAAATCTAAAAACTGGCTGGATTGGAGCCATATATCTGGATTCATTGGACTTGATCTATAATCTCCATTTTCGGTAAAGGCGAAATCTAAGTCCTGATTGTGTTCTAGGGTATATCTTTTATTGCTGCGCCATTGTTCTTTGACTTTATTATACATAATGCCAAAAAGATAAGTTCGAATATGGGAGCGGTTTTGAAAGTTTTCAATATTTTCGATGAAAGTTGACCAAGTTGCTTGGACAACCTCTTCTGCTTGATCATCACTAAGTTTGAGCTTTAAAGCTCCCAAATAGAGAGCTTGATGATATTTTTCAACAAGTTCAGATAACGTTTTAGTGTCTCTGGCCCTGAGTCGCTCAATAAACTGGGAGGAGTTAAAGTTCATATTTTCCTTTTGTTTCTATTTTAGAGATGACGTTCTCCATTTGTCGAGAATGAATACTTCTTTTTAGGCGGCAAATAACTAGGGATATTCTTTCTTGTGAAGCTTGGATGTAAAATAAGCAATATGGTAAAAATAAGTCAAAAGATTCCATTGAAAAGAAAGAGCCTTTCTGTAGGGACTAAGATGATACTTATCTTTTTTGCTGTCGCATTATTGATAACTATTATTTTCTCCTTTATGGATTATCAAAGAAAGCTTAATCGCCAACTCTATGAACTTAGTAAACGGCTAGATCAAATTCAAGGAGGCTTTACTTACTCTTTGAGTAATAGCTTATGGAAGATTGATGATGAACAAACAAAAATCATTTTAGAAAGTATTCTTAGGCAGCAAGATATTCAATTAGTAAAAGTGACACATAGGGGAGAAGAAATTTTAAGCTTAGGTGAGCCAGTTGATGAAGACTACGCTATTAAAAGAACTTATCCTTTAACGATTAACTTTGCGGCTAAAACTGAATACATTGGAGATTTAGAGATTACCGCAACAGATAGACATATGAGAAGTTTAATGAGTGAGGAGCTTCTGGGATATATTCAAGTTGAGTTCCTCAAAGTTATTGTTTTTATTATCTTTTCAGTTCTGTTTCTCAAGCTCATTATTACGAGACATATTGAGACCATTACTGAGTTTTTTAGGAAGAATAATATTTATGAAAGTCAAAAAAAGCTGATTTTGAATCGTGAATATGAGTTGTGGAAAGGCAATAGTGAAGATGATTTGGATGAACTCGTTTATTCTATTAATTCGATGGTTGAAAAATTACACGAAGAATTACAAGTGAGAAAAAAAACGGAAAAAGAATTAACCCAAATTAATGAATCTCTTGAAAAAAGAGTTGAGGAAAAAACAAAACAATTGTTGGAGTCAGATAGGATTGAAGCCGTTGTTGAAATGTCTGCGGGGGTAGCCCATGAGGTGAATTCACCTTTGTCGGTTGTTTATGGTCTGAATAGAAGAATTAATAAAATGATAAAAAAAGGTGATGTCGATATTGATGCTTTGAAAAAGGTTTCTGTCATGTTGGAAAGCTCTGTGAAGAGAATTTTTTCAATAACAAATGCTTTATATATGTTAAGTGATGTAACGAACTCTAATTCTCAGAGACAAGTTCATTTAGAAAAAATGATTGATGAGTCAATGAAAGGCATAGTCGAAGTCTTTAAATCTTCCGTAGGGAGGATTGATTATCTTTATCATCAATTACCTAAGAGTATTTTAATTAGTAAAACAATGTTCTATCAGCTTCTTTATATTTTGGTTTATTTGAGGGCGAAAGCAATGGAGTCTCAAAATGAACATTCCTGGATTAGAATTGAGTTTTCACAAGCCGATAATCAGATTTTGATTACATGTTATGATAACGGTGCTAAGCTTGAAGGAGAAGAAAGAGGAGCTTTGTTGGACCCTTTTAAATCAATTGCCCTGCGCGATAGAGGGTCTTTACTTATGTTGGGAACTTTTGCATCTCTTGTAAACAAATTAGGTGCAAAACTAAATTTTGTAGATAGTAATAAGAGTATTTTTGTTCAAGTGAGAATACCTTATGGAGAGGATTTATGAAAGTCGAAGGATTGAGTTTATTAATTGTAGATGATGAAATTGACTTATGTGAGGTTTTGTCTTGGGACTTTGAAGATGCTGGCTTTAATGTTGAGATTGCCAGCGGAGGACATAAGGCCATTGATTTACTTGAATCAAAAAAAATTGATGTCGTCTTAACTGATATAAAAATGCCTGAGGGTGATGGAATTGAATTACTTGAATATATTCATAAGAATAAGGTGCCCACAAAGGTCGTTTACTTAATGACTGGTTATTCAGATTATCCTGTTGATAAACTTTATGAAAAAGGAATGAAAAAGCTTTTCCGAAAGCCAGTTGATACCGAAGAGATTATTGCCGATATAGAGTCCTTATAAATAAGCACTAGGAGAGCCTAGTGCTTTGGGAGAAAATAATTGATTGTATATAAAATGATGGTGATGACCAGAAAATCATAAATCATTTTAACCTCGTTTTATTGAAAATATAATGAGTTCAGTTCCGTTAAGTTTGAATTTGACAGTGAAATAATTTCTAACACTTCAAGGGCCAACTCTGCAGCGGTAGAAGAGTCTAAATTAAAACGATCTGTAAATGAATTGTGCATTTTACTAATAAGTTCTTCTTCTAGAAAGTAATAAGAATCCATGTGTCCTCCTTGACAGTTGTGTGTAAAGAATAATTTAGTTAGAGAGCTGTTAGTACGATCTATACAGACCGACTAAAATACCCTTAATTTGAAAGTCTCCATTTTTTACGATGATGGGAGACATCGAACTATTAGCAGGATGAAGTTCAATTTGTTTGGATTTTTTATAGTAACGTTTCACGGTAGCTTCATTATTAAGGGTGGCAACAACCGTTTCACCATTTTGGGCGTAATTTTTTTCTTTGATGATGATAAGGTCTCCATCAAGAATACCATCCTCAATCATAGACTCCCCACTGACTGTAAGGGCAAAGTGATTACCACTTTTAAGCATACTCGCGGGGACAGCGACTGATTCAGTTCCTTCAATTGCTTCAATAGGATTTCCTGCAGCAACTTTTCCATGTAGGGGAATTTCAATAAGCTCAGAGTTCTCATTAAGCTGAACAGGTCTTAAGCCTCTAACAGAGTTAGGGTCATTTTCTAGGTGCCCAGAATTTTTAAGATAGCGAATATAGTCTTGGACAGATCCTAAACTTTTAAAACCAAAATGTTCTTGGATTTCAACTTGTGTAGGGGAGTATTCATATTCTTCAATATATTGACAGATGTAGTCATAAACTTGTTTTTGTTTTTTTGTTAGACTCATTTTTCCCCTCTTTACCTTCCGTAATGTTTCCGTATTATTAATTTATCCGTAAATTTTACGTAGGTCAACTTTTTTTGGAGATTTTTTTGAAAAAAATTATTCACATTGATATGGATTATTTTTACGCTCAGGTAGAAGAATTGGATCGGCCAGAACTTAAGGGGAGGCCTGTGGCAATTGGTGGACTCATGGGTGGGCGAGGAGTACTTTGTACCAGTAATTATGAAGCACGAAAATATGGAGTCTTTTCTGCTATGTCGACAGTTATGGCCTTAAAAAAATGTCCAAATTTAATCCTTTTAAGGCCAAATATGCATAAGTATAAAGAGGTTAGTGAGCAGGTTTTTGCAATTTTTTCTTCTTATACAGATCAGGTTCAAAAGCTGTCTTTGGATGAAGCTTATCTAGATGTAACGGAATGCCGTAAATGTAATAATGATGCTTTAAGTATTGCTAAGGAAATAAAAGAAAAAATTTTCAAGCAAACAGGATTAACTGCAAGTGCAGGAGTTTCCTATAATAAGCTCTTAGCTAAGATAGGAAGTGACTTATTTAAACCTAATGGACTAGCCGTTTTAAGACCAGAAGGAATTGAAAAGAAAATTGCATACTTCTCTATAAAAAAAATCTGGGGAGTCGGCAAAGTGACTCAGGCTAAAATGAACTCTCTTAATATTTATACATTTGGCGATTTACAAAAATTTTCTAAATTGGACCTTATTAATTATTTTGGTGAGTTTGGAAGTCGTTTATTTTATTTTTGCCGAGGAATTGATGACCGGAAAGTGATTTCAGCCTTTGAAAGAAAGTCTGTCTCTACGGAAACAACTTTTGTTGAAGATAAAACGACCTTGGAGGAACTCGATACATTTTTAGTTGATATTTTTGATGAATTACAGAGACGTTTAAAAAAATATTCTGAGCGTAAGATTAAGTCAATTTTTGTGAAAATTAAGTATCATGATTTTTCTCAAACAACGATAGAGTCCCAAGAATCTTTTTGTTTTAAAAATTATCAAAAGCTTTTACATAAGAGATTTTCAGAAAAAAAATTACCTGTGAGGCTTTTGGGAGTGGGAGTAAGGTTTTACTCTCTTTCTCAGGAAGAAACTTATCAACAAAGTTTTTCTTTGTAAGAATGTTTAGCGGTAATAGTCTAAGTGAAAGTGAAGCTTATTTATAAGTTCTTGAATCTTTTCTGGGACAGGAGTGTCAATTTGATTTAAGGAGCTTTGAATTTCATTTAATGTTTTATTTTCAAGTTGTAACTCTAGATTTAAGCAGATTTTATTGAGGTTACTATAAAAGTTTTGTTGTTTGTTTTCTTCAAGAAAATGATGGAGTTCATAAATAAGCTGTTCAAGCAAATAAAAGATGTCTTCTTTATCTTTGCGAAGAATTCTTCTTTTTTGAATAATATAATAAAGCAGGCCAAAAAAAGCTAAAACTCCCAACTCTATAAGTACAGTTAACCATGTATCCATATATTTCCTTTTGGATACACTATATGAATTTTATTGTCTTTGGCAATTATTCTTCTTAAAGATGGAGTAGTTTCTCTTCATTATATTTTAGAATCTGCCGACAAGTCTTTTAGGAGATCTATGATGTATTATGCTAAAGGAATGAGAGAATTATTGCAAACAACTCAGCTATCAATGGAATTTTTCGAAGATCTCGACGACTTTCAAATCCATTTTATTGAAATGTGCTTTAGACAGTCAATTGATGATAAAATGGGTCTTATGAGTGAGGTTGAAAGATATAATTTACATTTATTTGAAGAGTTTAAAATTAAACAAATAGAAGATATGTATGGTATTGAGGCTGAATTTTTTAAAAAGTCAGCTTAAGAAAAATTTGCGTTTAATTCAAATTTAGAAAAATACATATTGGAGTCTACTCCCACCATTTCACCTTTTTTCAGGTTTGACCATATATTTTCTCCTGTAAGTTCTTCACTAGAGAAAATGAGATGGTTAACAGGACTGTTGAGTTTCACCTTATTTTCGCAGGCAAAGGAATAATATGAGCAGGTTTCTCTTTCAGAGCAAAGTTTTTTATGAGTGCTATAGTTTAAACTTTGACCACCATTAAAAGCGACCATTGTACTTCCTGTTGTAAGGATAAAGGTTAAGTGATTTTCTTTGGGGTCATTATCATCCCCACCATATAACGGTCCATAGTATTTTGTGACAATTTGGCAAAGTTCTTGGGTGGCCTCTTTGATAAGCCCTAAACGAACTTCTGTTTGGTCTAGAGGGTGCTTATTCTTGATTAAGCTTAAAAGTAGGTAAAAGATAACTTCAGAGTCAGTGGTTCCCAAAATAAACTTAGCAAGTTTTGGATCTATATGTTGATAGAGCTTTTGCTTATGCTTTTCAAAATTTTTAATATTCCCATTATGGGCAAAAACCCATTTCCCATATTGAAAGGGATGTGAATTAAGAATATTGAGGACTCCGTGAGTTGCTTTTCTAATATGAGCAATAACAGTCTGGGAAGCGACAATACCACTGACACGGTGAAAAATATGATCATCGACGGCTCGATCAACAGATTTAATTAGATGTGGGGTTTGTTCAAGATAATACGCAACCCCCCAGCCATCTGGATGCTTAATGCTTTGAGAGCTAAGGGCATTATCAGCATGCACAAGACTTGAGTGGACTTGACTGTTAATAATTGAGCGAAAGCCAAATAATCTACACATAAGAATATTATCTCTTTATGTAAATTCCGATTCAAGACGTCAATTTATTCCACTGTTAAAAGAGTGAAAAGTCGTTATAATGAATTTAAGGGTTTATCATGAAAAAGTTTGTTACTGCTACAGTTATATCTTTATTTATTGGCTTTTTAGTACTCTATAAAAGCACTCAAAATAATAAACGACAAAAACAAATTAATCTCTCAGTAAACAATATTGTAAAGTCTTTTGATCCGGCCATTGCTTATAATGACGATGCTATGCTGATAATGGCACAAGTTCAAGATTCGCTTTACCAATATCATTATTTAAAGAGACCATTTGAAGTTATTCCTGCTTTAGCTGAAGGAATGCCAGAAGTTTCTAAAGATGGACTCCGTTATAGAATCAAAATTAAAAAAGATGTTTATTATCATCCCGTAAAGGGAGTTTTACCTCCAGGAAGATCAGTGATTGTGGATGATTTTTTTTGGCAAATAAAACGTCTCGCCTATCAAGGATTAAACAGTACTGGTGGGTGGCTTTTTGAAGGGAAAATAAAAGGTTTTAATCAATTTTCTAGAGTTGTTGGTCAAGATGAGCAAAAGTTTTTTACAGAGCAGATAGAAGGACTAAAAAAAATTGATGACTATACTTTTGAGATACATCTCAACCGGCCAGATCCTAATATCATCTATTTTCTTTCTATGCATTTTACCACACCAGTTCCTTTGGAGTTAATCAGGTTTTACAAAAATGATCTTTCAGAGGTTTTAATTGGGACAGGGCCTTATATTTATAAGGGCTTACATGAAGGAGCTTATTTATTAACGAGAAACAAAAACTATCGAGAAGAGTTTTATCCTACTTCAGGGGATAGATATGCCAACACTGAGAACTTACTTAAATCTTCTAGAGAAAGACTTCCTTTTGCTTCAAAAGTTATTTTTAAAATTATTTATAGTGTCGAAGAACGTTGGAAAAAGTTTATGGATGGGGAAGTTGATATCTTAACTGTTCCAAAAGATAAACTTGCTTCATTGGCAACTCCTGGTTCTGCCTTAAGCCAAGAGCTAAAAAAAAATGGTATTATTATTAAGCATTTTTCGAGGCAGACAACTCGTTGGTTAGGTTTTAATATGCAGGATAAAATTGTGGGAAAAAACCTTAACCTCAGAAAGGCCATAGCTCATGCGATTAATTATGACGAATATATTTCAACTTTAACCTATAATACAAACTTAAAATCAAATTCAATCTTTAATCCCTCTATTAAAGGATATCGTCCTAGTCATAGATTACCTTATTCTTACGATATACAAAAAGCAAAAAGATACTTACGTCAAGCAGGATATGCTCCAGGTGAACTAACCTTAACATATTCGACGCGTGGAAAGCATGGAGTTCATTTAGATGAAGCAAATTTTATTAAAAAGCAATTAGAACGAATTGGCATAAATCTTAAAATTGATAAGTTAAATTTTTCAGATTTTTTAAAGCTTGGGCGTTCAGGAAAATTACAGTTTTGGACTGATAATTGGATTTATGATTATCCAGATGCAGAAAATCTTCTTCAATTACTTATTAGTAAAAATCATCCAGGAATTAATAAAAGTGGTTATTCTAATCTTAAAGTAGATAAGCTGTATCAGAAACTTTCAACAACGCTTGATGAGAAAGAACGTTTCTTTTATATGTACAAAATTGAAGATTATGTTGAAGCAGATCTTCCTTGGATTATGTTAATGTATGAAAGTACTTATATTTTGCAACGGGAAAGTATTCTAAATTTTAGAAAATCCTTTTTTATTCGAAACTTTGTAAAGTATCTTAAGAGGAAATAAGTTGTTGAGCTTGTTGAAGTCTTTCTATTTGTTCTGAGAAGCTTTTAGATAATAAAAACTCTTTTTTTATTTGAGCAGAGTTAGGGAGTTCTTCAAAAATATAGCGGCTTACACTTTTAAGCCTTTTTATGCGAGAAGATTCAACCAGGTTTTGTTGTTTATGTGTCTCTTGATAAAAACGTGTAAAGTAATTTATAATTTCTTTTATACGTAATTGGGGTGAGTCTATTTCTTGATTTTTGTATAGCCTAGCTAGCCATGGAGTTTTCAAAGCAGAGCGGGCAAGCATGATGGAATGACAATTTGTATAGTCAAAGTATCGTTCAATATCTTGAGTTGACCATATATCACCATTTCCCACGACTGGGATATTTACAGATTGAACTGCTTTTTTTACATAGTCCCAGTTGGCCACTCCTTTGTAAAGTTGGTCTCTTGTTCTGGCATGAATCTTTATGATATCAACACCATTATTTTCAAGCATTTTTAAAATATTTAGAAAATTTTGGTCGTCTTTATATCCGACTCGAATTTTGCAACTAAAGGTTCCAGCAAAGTTTTCTCTAATAATTTTTATGATTTTTTCTAACTCGTCGATCTCACTGAGAAGGTAGGAACCGCCTTTATTTTTACAAACAGTTTTAGAAGGACAACCTAAGTTGAGATCGAGCCATTTTATACCTAATAAAGAGATGCTTTGTACTGTTTCAGCAGTGTAAGCTCCTGGAGAGGTAAGGATTTGATAAATTGTTTTTTCTTTAAGCAGAGGATTTTTAAGAGTTTGATTTCCATAATGCTTTTCTATATGTTTTTGTGGATAAGGATTTGTATTGGGAACTCTGAGAAAATCACAACTGTAGGTATCCCATTGAGGGTAAAGTTCATGAATAACATTTCTATAGTACTCATCAGTAATTCCTTCCATCGGAGCAAACATGAGAGAATAAGGAGATAAGGGAATCTTTGCCATTATTGATAAACGGTAAGAACAAGTTTTCTTGTCGATGGATGATTTCTAAACTCACACAAATAAATACCTTGCCAGGTACCAAGGTTAAGTTTTTTATCACTTATGGGAATCGTTAAGGAATTGCCTAGTAAAGAGGTTTTAACATGGGCCGGCATATCATCTTCGCCTTCCTGTGTATGCGTATATAAATTATTATCTTCAGGGGCCATGCGGTTAATTGCTGCTTCCATGTCATTTCTGACTGAGGGATCGCAGTTCTCATTAAGAGTGAGAGCACAAGATGTGTGTTTTAGAAAGAGATTAAGAAGACCAGTTAGAGGTAAAGGCGGTAAAGCCTCTGAGATATAGGAGTCGATGAGGTGATATCCTCTGTTCATTTTTGGTAAAGTTATTTGTATTTGTTGAATAGACATAAATTCTCCAGCTGTTAGCTTTTTTAAACTAGCTGTTTCATCTTTTCAAGTGGTTAAGTATTAAAGTGTCTATAAAAATTATCTGTTTTTGATTATTTTCTTAATTTTTAAGGTTTTAAAAGATAAGAGAGGCTTAAGTATAGGATTTAAAAGGATTTACTTTGATAAAACTACTCACAATTCTTGTTTTTTTTGGACCGCTTTATAGCTTTTCTGGAAGTATTAAAGATTATAAATTCTATAATTATGAAGTGTTCTTTACAAACCCAAATTGCCCTAGCTACGAATATGATACACCTCAGGTCTCATTTGATGGTGAAACGTTATATCAAAAACCTGAAAATGTTTACTGTAAGTATAAAGATGCTGAGGCCAATGAAGAGCGAGAAGAGTCACCACATTTTCAAATAAAAAAATTAATTACGAATAAAGATATAAAAGAGCTTAAAATGGCTTATTTGTCTTTTTCTAACAATGATATTATCAACACTTTGTGCAATGTAAGTATCAAACAAAATAATGTCAAATTAACACTTGTTCTAGATAAAGGGAATAAATCAAGTTCAAGTAAGTGGGAAAAAATTAAGAAACTTCTTGAATGTAAGCCTGCTCAAAAATATATTAAAGCACAAACAGCTAATTTCCCTCAAGTCTTCTTGCGAGGACAGTCGGGGGGAATTGGATATGCTCATAATAAAATAATCCAAGCTAAGTATAAAAGTCAGCCGCAAAAAGTGACCCTTGTCTTTTCTTCTGCAAATATGTCTTCAGGGACAACTTTACATCATGAGAATTGGCATTTCTTAACAACATCACAGGCTTCTTATCTTGCTCAAGCACATGAATGCTTGTTTACAGGTATGATTGATCATGCCAAGACGATTCGAGCTAACTCAAGACTGAATCGTGAAGGTATGAGTGCGAAGGAAAACTTTGTGAGTTTTATGGACCGATGTCGTAAAAAAATTAAAGTAGATGAGGAAGATGATATTAAAGCTTTTTTTGTGCCTAGTAAGGAAAATGAAGAGGAAAATAAAATAAAAAGTAAGGCGATGGAGAATATTATATCTCATATTCAAGACTCTAAAAAAATCTCTGTTGCTGTTCACCGTTTTAGTCAAAAAGATCTTATTAAAGCTCTGCAAAGAGCTGGCAAGAGTAAAGAGCAAGAAGTTCGATTTGTGGCCGATGATGATATTTTTTGGGCAGGAAAGATTAATGAAAATTCTCACGGAAGAATTCGATGTTTTGGTGGTCGAAACTCTACTCCAAGGGTTGGCGCAAATATGTGCCCAGAATATTTTCATATTTTAAAGCTGAAGGGAAGCGATGTGAAGATAAGATATATGCAGACGAATCACTCTTCATTTTTACTTCATCATAATAAATATATTCTTTTTGAGAAGGAAGATGGAAAAATGGCCCTTCATTGTGGTGCCGGTAATTTTACAGAAGCTGCTTTCTCCGACAATTTTGAAAATTATTATTTTATTACTATTCCCGAAGTTTTAGAAAAATTTAAAAAGCAATATGAGTATATGTGGACAAAGTTAGCTACACCAGAGGGAAAGCTTCCTTCTAAACTTACTCGACCATAATTTCATTGTTTTCTAACATCTTTTTTATACGAAGAATGGCCAGAGCGCTCATTCCCCATGAGATGACTCCTGTTTCAAAGAATTCCTCAATCTTGTCTATACTGTATGCTTGATAACTGATAATGGAGTCTTCACCATCTGGGTTAGGGAATTTGGATGGAATTAAACCGGTTGCAATAAATTGATAGTAATTGTTGTTAATGGTCCCAGTTGATTCTCTATGCATGAGCAAAGTTAAATTTTGGGCCTTAAGACCAATTTCTTCCTGCATCTCTCTGTTGGCGGTGAGGAAAGGGTCTTCGTTATTATCAATAAGACCGGTGACAAATTTTAGGCGAATTTTATTTTTTTCATGGGGACGCCGTTCTTTTATAAGAATGATTTTTTTTTCTTTGGTGATTGGAAAAATTTCGACCCCATCGTTGAGATATACTCGCTCCCAAGTTTCTCCCTCAATGAGCTCTTCTGTGACCTTAACAAATTTACCCTGATACTTTGTTTCTTCCATAATAGAAGGTATAATAGCTATAAATTCGGTAAACGTCGAGTTTGCAAAAAAGGATACTAGAAAAAGATGAATTTAGTCAAAATCGCTATTATGAGTTTGAATGAGGCCAAAGAGTTAAAAAAGGACTGTTCTTTACAGGGAGTCGAAATCGTTTTAAATCATAATGAAAAAACTTGTAATCGAGGATGTTCTGTAACTGTTGAGGTTCATGGCAAGGAAAGTGATCTAGGACAGATTCAAGAGATCTTTTCAAAAAAATATGCAAAACTTTTAGAAGGGCACGATGTTAATTTAGATCTTTTAAATGAAGTTTTTGATCCACATGCGGAAAAAGTAACCTGTCCAGCATGTGGGTATAGTTTTTCCCCTCAAAGCTCTGAATGTCCAGACTGTGGTTTAGTTCTAGGCTGAGTGACATTTTTTAAGATAGTCTTTTAAAATATCCTGTTCAATGGTTCCTTTTCGCTCAACAGGAACGCTTACTCTTACGATTAAGAAAATTTGTTTGGCATTATCAAATTTAATATTGACTCTCGGCTCAATGAGAGGAATATCAACTTGACGCTTTTTTGCTAACTTGTGAAAGAAGGCTTGGGCCTGTTCATGATATTTTTCACAAAAATGTTTCGACGAGTCTAGGAGGTACTGTCTATGCTGCTCCCAATATTGATTATTTTCAATTGGAACTTTAAATGCATGAAGAACAAAGTCTCTTCCTTCTGAAACAGAGTCTGTCTCATTAAAAACCTTATTGGCCAAGAAAAGACTATTTGGAATGCAAATAGTTCTTCCTGTTAATTGCTGGGTATAGTCTTTTGGACCAACCTCTAAGAGTTGAGTACTCATTAAACCAACATCAACAACGTCTCCACGAATTCCATCGACTTCTATCCTATCCCCAACGGAAAATGGTCTTGCGAAGGCCTTATAAAAGCTTCCTCCAAAGCAGAGAAAGACTTCTTTACCTGCAATTGCTGATGCCGCAACGACTGCGGCTAAAGAGATGACAAATTGATAAAGCTCAGTTGCCCATAAAACAAAAATAGAAATAACGAGAATGAATAAAAATAAAGCTCTAAGATTGGCGATGGACCTTCTTTTGACATCATTGGCCATTCGCGAGTTTTTAATTGCCTTGCCAATACCATAGTAAAGAACAAGGAGAGTAAAAATAACTGCACCAAAAATATAAAGATCTTCGTAATTGATTAGGACTTTAAGGGACTCAAGTTTCATCATATTCGCCTTCTTTTGAGAAAGATCTTAAAGTCTTATCCTTTTTCTTGTTCAGAGTAAAAACTAAGTGGTTGTCTAACGGCAACTCGACCTCCACCTTTTGGCTTTGGAAAGTCAATAATGGCCAAGACTTTTGCCATACAATTTGTTCCTTTCTTAGAGAAACGTGAATCTTTTGGACGAACATTAATCTTAGAAACTTTTCCACTACCAGTTATTTCAAAATTTAAGTCAACAATACCTTTGATATCTTCAGAATTGTAGACCAATTCCTGTTGATAACAATGTCTGAATTGAGGTAAATATTGCTGTAAGATTTTTCTTAAAAGTTCTGGGTCCATTGAGCCTAACACAACAGTTTCAGTTTGAATATAAGCTGTATCTCTACCAGACTTACTAGATAGACCTTTACTACCAAAGCTTGCTGTCGATCTTCCGGAAGCATCACTTCCCATATTACCTACTTTGTCAGATGCAGTCCCATTAACCTTTGTATCCAAACTTCCTGTCACGCTTGCAGATGTCTTAACTGTACTGGGCGCATTGTTGTTGGCGACTGCAACAGTTTTTGAGCTGCTAAAAACTGAGCTGACATTGGAAGCCATTTTAAAGGAGTAGGCTTTGGTTTTCGCTCTTGTTTTTGACTTAACCGCTTTGGATTTTTTAGGAGCTGATTTGGCCACTTTTTTAGGTTGAGCCTTTTTAGGTTGTGCCTTTTTTCCTGCTTTACTATGAGAGATTTTTTTATCTGGCTGTTTGGTTGATTTGTGGCCAGTATTTTTGTTCTTACTATTTGGGTTTGAGCTCGCCATTTTTTTGCCATCAACATTAGCTTTGGTTGGCTTTTTATAAATAATGGATAACTTCTTTTCTTCCTTTTTTACATCAGGAGTAAAATCAACTAAAAGAAGGAGTAACATGGGAAAAATCGCTGCTGCAAATTTTTTGGCCGTATCTTTGAAGAATGCTTGTTCTCTTTTCAGTGAAGAAATATGTAAGAGGGTACCTGGAGCTTCAGCACTTTCAATAAAAACCTGATAGGTTCCACGCGAAAGAACGAGAACATCGTTAGACCCTGCTTTCAAACTCTGAGATGATGCTTGAAAGTCTTCAATTGGTTGGAGTTGCACATTATTATTTTCGATCTTTAAAAAAGGAATCTTTTCATTAGTACTAAGTATATCGATGACAACATTATTTTTTCTTGCTTTGTTTGAAGAATAAATCGTCCCATCTTGAAAAGGAAAGTAGTATTGTTCTAAGATACTTCCATTAAGAGATGTTGTCACTTGAAGACAAGTGCCAGTATTCTCTTGGAGAATATCATAGCCTTCTTCGATGTCATCAGTCTCAATATATTCATGTGAGTCTACTTTATGCCCACGTAATGGATTGATATTGAATGGTTGAAAACTACTATCATCAAATTTAATATCACAATATTCATCATCAATGAGAATTTCATTTTCATTGGAAGCTTGAGGAACATAAACCTTTTGAGTTTGAAGCTCTTGGTATGTTTGAACTTCTTTCTCATGTTGAATGAAGTCGATCTTTTCATTTGATGAGATAACTTCACAGTGAAGCTTTCCTAAACTGATTGAATCACCATCGAACATAGGAGTGAGTTTGGAAACTTTCTCTCCATTTATATAAGTGCCATTGGTACTATTAAGGTCTGAAATATTGATTTCACCGTCGGAAGAAATAAATACCATACAGTGATAGTGAGAAATACTATTATGACCCACAATAAGATCACAATTGTCCCCTGAACCAATGAGAATTTTGTCTTTATTGAGTGGGTGAGGTACACCATCAATAATTAATTTTAGTACCTTTTGCTTCATCCTATTTCCTAGTCTTTTTGTCTAGTTCTTTCGTGATTTCAAGCTGTTTTGCCGTATAAAAGCTATCTTTCTTATCGGCATTACTTAAGCTTTGTTTAGAATTATCATAAAGTCCTAACATAAAATACGTCATGGCCATATTGGTCGCAATATCATCTCTGGATCTGTATTCTTTAGGAATTTTATTAAAAAATGTAAGTGCCTGTTTGTAGTTTTTTTGCATTAACTCCAAGTAAGCCTTTGAATTGAGAAAATCTATATCTTGGGGATTTTTGGCCAACAAGAAGTTGAGTTCATCATTTGCCTTACGGTAGAGACCAAACTTTAAATAGACTTGAGTTAAGTTGAATTTGGGTGTTAGGGCCTTGTTAGAAAGTTCAATCGACTTTTTAAAATATTCTTTTGCTTCATGAAAATTTTCAGTTTCAAGTTGTACAACTCCCATATTATTAAGAATAATAGACTTTTGAGTATTTGTTTTAGCTGCAGCTAAGGCAAGATTTAAAAAGTTTTTTGCTTTATTGTATTCACGCTCAAGAATATAACATGTGCTAATTTGGTTCCAGTATAAGTAATTATCTTTTTTTGCATCAAGCTGGGCTTTGAAAATTTTATGGGCAGCTTCAAAATCTTGATTATGACACATTGATAGTGGGTTTTTTAATTTTAGCTTAGGATTTAATCTTGTGTAATCATAGCGTTTTAAGGATTCAAATTTTAATCCATCAAAACTTGCTTGTTTTATCTGACGAGGGTTGTTGAAGCTCGCACATGAGGCTAAAAGAATGGGAAATATTAAAACAAATAATTTCATACTATTTTCCTAGACCAAATGTTATGGCCATATTTGAAGCAGGTGTTCGAATATCGGCAATATTTAAAATTTCGTTGGCAACATCGCTTTCATCTCTTTTGACAATAAGCAGTTCATATTTTTCTATAAGAGTTTGAGACTTATCTTTAAAAGAGTGACTTTCTTTAAGCATATTAGAAGAAATTTTATACATTTCGGTTTTAAATTGACGTTGAAAGTCTTTATCATCGATTGGCATAGAGTAGTTATCAACCTCTTGAGCAAAGCTAGCACTTAGCTTTGTCAATTCATCGTAAACAAGAACAGAAACTTGTCCATGACCCATATCAAATATTTTATTCGCCTTTTCATTAAGCGCTTTTAAACGATTGATTCTGGCAGTCAACTTATTAATAAACAAGTTAGGGTTTGGATCCTTTTTTGGGATTGAAATGATATCTTTTTGAAAGCGATTAATATCTCTTTGGAGCCTTTTGTAATAACGCATAGACTTTGTGAGAAGTTTACTGTTTTTGTTTTTAAGTCTTTTGAAAGCATTGAAGTATTGAACTTCTTTACTTCTATTATTACCGTAATATTTCCAAAAAAGTCTTTCATAGTAAAATGAAACATCCTTAGGAAAAACCTTGTGGAGTTTATTGTCACTGACAAAGCTCATGAAAGTGCTTTCGTGTTTATTTTCAAAAAGATGAACCATGATTTCATGTTTGAGTTCCTTGGGAACCTTTGTAATACATTTTTGATAAGAGTCATAGGTATAAAGGGCCTTCGTTATATAATCATTGGCCAGGTCGTTACGTATAGCATTGGTGAAAATTGCTAGATTTTTGTTTTTGTCAGAACAAAAATTTTCAAGAATAAATTTATCTAATTTAGCTGCATTTAAAAAATTATGTAATAAACTTGTTCTTAAGGCCATTTTTTCTAGAAAATCTCTTTTTGCCCTAATTTCTTTGTCTGTTAGAAATTTAAATGACTTTTTATACCATTTAAAAGCGTTATGATTGTCTTCAATATCTGTATAAATCATTCCCATATTAAAAGCAGCTTCACCTTTAATTGAATCAGGGTAATAATTTGTATAATGAATTTTTTGATAACCAGCAATGGCGTCTTTTGATTTTCCCTCTTCATTAAGCTTTTGAAACTGTTTGAAAAGAATATTGGCAAGAATCGTTTCAGACTTTTTAATTTCTGTTTTCTTAAAATTAAGATAGCCTTTTTGCATGCTTGTGATTTTGTTAGCCAAAAGTTCCGTATTTTCATCCTTTATAAGCATGTCGAGTTGAACTCGGTAGAGGTCTTTTTGCTCTTTCTTGTCGGTTTTGAAGTGCTTGATGTAACGATCAAGTGAAATTTGCATATTCTTATAATCTTTTCTTACGACATATAAGTTAAAAAGACGTGGGTAAATTTTCTGTGCTTTTTTATCACTTGGCCAATAACTTAAGTATTTATTGTAGGCAAATTCTAATTCGTTTGCTTTTTCTTTCTTGGTAAGTTTCATGACGTCAATACAAGAAAAAACAGCATCAAGATTTTTATGTCTTAAATCTTCCTTGGACTGATTTTGCTCATATGTTGCAATCGACTTTTTATATGTTTTTAAGGCATCTTCAAATAGTTGGACGGAGTAATATGTTTCAGCCTGGAAGAATTCATATTGAGCTTTTTCTGGCTTGTTGACAGCAGATAGGATATCAAAATAAGTAATAATTTCGTTTAATGTTTTTCTGTCATATTCTTGATTATATTTAGAATAATCTTTTTTGAGGATGACTTGTTTTGCACCAACAACTTCTGAAACTTTTCTAATTGCTTCTTCTTTTTGATAATCTGTAAAAACAACTTTAGGAAAAATCTTGGCAATAGTTAAAAGCTTTTTTGGCTTATGATACTGTTTGTAAAGATCAAACTGAAAAAGTCTCATGTCGGCATAAAGCTCTGTCTCTTTTTTTGGACTGATTCTTGACTCTAGGGAGGCGATGATTTCTTGAGTTTCTTTGTAAAAACCTTTTCCTGAAGCTTTTTGTGCTAGTTTTAATAATGACTCATGTTTATTATGAGAGAATTTTTCGATAAAGTTTACACCACGTTTGATTTCCTTTCCTAAGACATAGAATGAGATTAAACCTGTCATTGATTGCTCTCTGACATCTACGTAGAATTCATCGCGGCTAAGTTTATAACTTTTTTCAAGACTATCAATGGCCTTACCAAATTTTTGGTCTTTAAGTAAACACCAACCATAATTGAGAAGATTTTTTGTGTACCACTCATCATCTTGATTTTTTAAGACAGTATTATACTGATAAATCGCACTTTTCCATTTCTTATTGTTATAATAATATTCGGCTAAGCTAGTTCTGGCCAAATAGTTAACTTGAGATTGTCCTGTTGAGTATTGAATCGCTTTTCTTAAATATCCAAGTTCTTTATTGTCATAGGAAAAATCTCTGGAGTTTAAGGCCAAAGTATAATAGATAGCAGCTTTGTATTTAGTGTTTGGATATTTTCTGAGTAGACCTAAACCATAGTTGTTCGCATGGTTGTACAGCTTTAAAGTCCTTTTAAAGATATCTTTTCTTTTAATTTTATTGCCATATTTTAATTTTTTGGCGAGAAATTCTTTGTTTTCTTTTTCTTTGTAAAGTTTTACTTTTTCTGATTTAAGTTCAAAAAGCCTGTATAAAAGCTTTTGTGACTTTCTTCTGACTTTATTGATCGTTTCGATCTCTTCTGTTATGAGGCGATAAATATTATTCCACCTTTTTTGCTCAAACTCTTCTTTTGATAAAGCTTTTTTAGCCTTTTGAGCAAAAAGGTTTGTTGATAAAAATAGAAGTGTAAATAACGCTAACCATTTCATACTAATAATTACCTTGAACAATAAGTTTAAATTCAGTAAAGCCTGCGATGGCAGAAGTATGCATGACACCTTTCATAACCTTGTAGGGTAGTTTTTGGTCAAAAACCAAGTTAATGGCTTTTGACTTCTTTTCAGCTGGTGTCCGCAGTGTTTTACGATAGTTTTTAAGAGCTGTAAGAAGGTCTGTGTTTTGATTGTTTGATGTTATCTCACCGATCTTTTTATTATTTAAAAAGACCTTTTTGTTCGAGTCTACTTGTACAACAACAGCATGATTACCAAGCTTTCTCGCATCGGAATTTGGAACCACAAGATCTTTAACCATATTAAGTTTTAAGTCTGAAGCATTATAACTTTTGAGTAAAAAAACAAGTAATATAACGAGAACATCGAGTAGAGATGTGATATCAATCTCCATCGCTTCTTTATTTCTTCTTCCTTTTTTATTAAAAAACATCCTTTTCATTTTTTCCTCTTAGTTTTGTGTCTCAAAAATAATTCTTTCAAACAGCTTTTTTGTTGCATATTTCTTGTTTTCTTTGTCTACCGCTGTTACAAAAACATTCGGTTTTTTTATTTCTCGTGTCGAGTCGATGACTTTAACAATCTTTTCATATTGAAAACTAGAAGAAGGCTTTAGAATGGCCGAATCTTCTGTCGGATGAAGTTTCTTAAGCTCTATTAAACCTTCATTAAGTTGATCGAGTTGACTGACTTTATATTTTTTATAAATATTTTCATCCAACCCGGTCTTAACAATAACATCTTCCCCACTAAGCACAATTGTAAGGTTTAGTGGCTCTTTTTTCATCTCTGGAGATGAAGTCGATGTTATAGGAGCATCACTTCCAATTTCATATATGTCGATAAATTGAGCAGACATCAACAAAAAGAAGATAAAGATGAAAATGGCATCCAAAATTGGGATGAGATTTAATTTAGGTGGTTTTTTCATTTTTCTTCTCATTATCAAATTCCTTTAATTAAGTCTTTATCTTAAGCTGCCTCAGAGGGTGATGCTTGTTTTTGTCCCTTTCTTGTTGCAAGAAGATCAACGAGTTTTACTGAGTAATGCTCTAGGTCTCCAATAATTTTTTCGGCCTTAGTCGATAAAATTTGATGAAGTACCATTATTGATATCGCAGATATAAGTCCAAAGGCTGTTGTATTCATGGCTTTCGATATCCCTAGCGCCAAAAGCTCAGCTTTTGAGGCTGCATCTGCTGCAGCAACAGCTGCAAATGACTGAATAAGACCATAAATTGTTCCAAGTAGTCCCACAAGTGTTGATACGTTCGCAATCAGGGCCAAATATCCCAGTCTTTTTTCGACATGGGGGATTGATTCCAACATACTTGACTCTAAGGCATCTTGAATTTGCTCTTTAGATTGATTTGCTCTTTTGAGTCCATTCCTTAAAACACTTGCTAATAGCGATTTGTTAGTAGAGCAGTTTTGGATTGCATTTTGAACTTCATTTGTGAGAACATCTTTTTTGACTTCACTCATCAAAGAGGTTCCATCGATATCAAATTTAAAGAGATTTTTGATTCTCTCTACAGCAATAATAATTCCAAAAACCCACATGGCTAAAATGATCCACATGAAAATTCCACCATCATCCATAAACTTAGCAAAACCTTGAACAAAATTAAGTTCTTGAGGTGGCCCAGATGGAACTGATGTTGTGGCTTATGTAGCAGCTGGTTGATTGACTAAATTTTCTTCTTTCATGATAAAACTCCTGTGCTTATCTTAAAAATTTTATTTCTTCTATTATTTTTTTATCGAAATTATCTCGCTTTAATAATTCCCGTTCAAAAACCTTTCTTCTTCTTTCTTTGACTGAAATATCACCGGGTGCAATAATGCTTCCTTTAATTTCTAAGTCACCCAAATCAAATTTTTCATATTCTTTATACTTGTAAATGACTTTCTTTTTTTGGGCAAAGCAAGTCATACTAAAGAGAATGAGTGTGAATAATACTGAGTATCTAATCATCTTGACATTCTCCTTGTTTTACATGTTGATGTTAGGGCCAGGGAATAGTCTCCTAATTCATCTGCCCAGAATGCACTTTTAAAAGTCCAAAATTCTTGATGAGGTTCTCTTTTGATGTTTTTAAAGTCACCCCGGCTTCTATCTTTATTAAAAGTTTTATTTTTATAGGCTAAATCTCTTTTTCTCGATAAAATTTCTAATTTTAAGTTGAACATCTCTGAGGAAAGCTCATGGATTTCGTTAATAAATTTATACATAGAGACCTTAACATAGTGATTGATTTGTTCTTTAAGGTCTTTTTG
>PAKC01000047.1 GCA_002706205.1 Halobacteriovoraceae bacterium | reverse complement strand
TTACATCATAACAGCTTCTGTCTGTGAGTTTGAGTTTTCTCTTCTATCCCCACCGTAGTCGGTCAGTTCAAAATATTTTTTACAGTGGTGCCATTTTGGGGTCTATACAGACATATTCTAATTTTATAAAACGAAATGAAATCAACACGAACAAAGGGGTTTTGTATGAGAGTCTTATTTTTATTTTTTATTTTTATTTCAATTGTTTCTCATGCGAATGCAAATATCTTTGATAGACTTCATGACTGTAAATACAATTGTTCCCTTCGGTGCCAAAAAATAATTTCAAAACTCAACAAAGCAATTAAAGAGGTAGATGATTGCTCTGTTACACAAGATCGTTCCCAGACGATTGAAACCTGTAAAGATTTATTTATTGGGCAGTCTATTGAAACTCAATGTATAAGGATGGCCAAAAATGCCAATACAGTAAAAGCTTGTGTAAAAAACTTTGTTGGAGACGCCGTTGAACTTCAATGTATCAAGCATGCAATCCACGCAGAAACTGTTCACGCCTGTGTTGAAAATTTTATCGGAGAATCTGTTAAGCTTAAGTGTATTCGTTATGGTGCTCATGCCGAAACAATTAGAGCTTGTGTGAAAAACTTTATTGGAGATGATGCCAAACTCGAATGTATCAAGCTTTCAAGCTTATAACTCTCCAGTCAAACGTTGGTACAAAGCTTCTTCGTCAGAAAGAGTTAATTCAGTAATCAATTCATTTTCTGGAAAAAGCAATGCTGATACTCCATAGCTACAAGGACCTAAACAGCCTGACTTAGAAACTTTGTATTCTCCCCATAAGTCATTTTTTTTAAGTTTAGACTTGATCGCCTGAACCAAACTTTGAGCGTCTTTAGCTCCACAACTTGGTTTTGTTTCTGGCTTTAAGTTGCAACAAATAAAGAGATGCCGCTTTGTTTTTCTTTTTTCTATTTTCATAATAAAAGCGCCTGTCCAAGCAGGCGCTACCTTATCTTATTTTGAAACTCTTTCAAATACAGTCGCAACTCCTTGACCTAAGCCAATACACATCGTTGCCACTCCAAATTGTAACTCACGCTTTTTCATTTCATGTAAAAGAGTTCCACAAATCCTTGCTCCACTACACCCTAGTGGGTGGCCTAAAGCAATCGCCCCTCCGTTAACATTAACAATCTCAGCCGCTTTATCTGCTAGACCTAAGTCTTTTAATACTGGTAAAGATTGAGCTGCAAATGCCTCATTCAACTCCCATAGTTGAATGTCTTCTACTTTTAAGCCTGCTTTTTTAAGCGCCTTCTTAGTGGAAGGAACCGGTCCATAACCCATAATAGAAGGATCACAGCCAGCTGCTGCAAAAGATCTAACGTAGGCCATTGGCTCAAGACCTAATTCTTTTGCTTTGTCTTCACTCATGACTAATAAAGCCGAAGCCCCATCACTTAAAGCGGAAGCATTACCGGCCGTAACCGTTCCAGCTTTAGGATCAAACACTGGCCTTAACTTAGAAAGAGCTTCTAAATTAGCATCTTCACGATACACTTCATCCTTATCAACCATATAAGGCAATCCCTGAGCATCATGTCCTTGAATAGGAATAATCTCGTCTTTAAAACGACCTTCTTCAGTTGCTTTTTTCGCATTTAAATGTGATCGTAAAGCAAACTCATCTTGTGATTTGCGATCAATCTTATGCATTCTTCCTAATAATTCAGCCGTAATTCCCATATTTCCAGCTGCTTTGGCCATCACTTTTGAAGACTCTGGATTAAAATCAATTCCATGAGTCATCGGGACATGTCCCATATGCTCAACTCCCCCAACTAAATAAATATCACCCTGGGAAGACATCACTCCTTGAGTTGCCATATGTAAAGCTGTCATCGATGAGCCACAAAGTCGGTTAACTGTTTGAGCTGAAACTTGTTTTGGAATTCTTGTCATTAATTGGGCATTTCTAGCAATATTGTATCCTTGTTCTAAAGTTTGCTGTACACACCCCCAAATAATATCTTCAATCTCTTCTGGTTTTACTTGAGGATTTCTTTCTAAAAGAGCATCCATCAGTTTTGCTGAAAGTTCTTCGGCCCTAACATTTCTAAAAGAACCATTTTTAGACTTTCCCATTGCAGTTCTTACTGCATCGACTATAACTACTTTTTTCATACTTCTATCCTCTTAATAATAAGTTTTGTTTTCAGTTGCAAGAGACTTGATTCCTTCTGTTACCTGATACATATTCCCTAAAGAAATATATTTTTCAGACAACTCAACAAGAGATTGCATCCCCAAAGAATCAGCATATTTCAAAGCTCCGGCCCTAAAAGGAGGAAAACCAAGTCCAAGCAATAATCCCATATCAACTTCTTGAGGTGTATTGACGATATTCTCTTCTAAGCATCTTGCACATTCAAAAATCATAGGAAGCATCATTCTTTCAATAATTTCTTCATCACTGACTTCAAGTTCATTTTTAACAACTGACTGGATTATTTTTTCTGCATCTGAATCAACAAGCTTTTTAGGTTTTCCTTTCTTATCAATTTCGTATTTATAAAACCCTTTGCTATTTTTTTGGCCTAGACGGTTGTTCTCATACATGACATCAATAATTGTTTTCCCCTCCATTGTCATACGATCAGGAAAAGCTTGGGCCATAATTTTAGAAGCATGAGAACCAGTATCTATTCCTACCACATCTAATAAGTAAGCTGGTCCCATTGGCCAACCAAATTTTTCCATCACTTTATCAATTCTTAGATAATTAACCCCATCTTCAATCAATTTTGAAAATCCATTAAAATAAGGAAAAAGAACTCTATTTACTAGAAAACCAGCACAATCATTAACGACGATAGGTGTCTTCCCCATCTGCAAAGCGTACTTAACTGTTTGAGCAATCGTTTCCTCACTTGTTTTTTCACCTCTAATAACCTCAACTAAAGGCATTCGATGAACAGGATTAAAAAAATGCATTCCGCAAAATTTCTCTGGGTGTTTTAAATCTTTAGCGAGTTCTGTAATAGAAATTGTTGATGTATTTGAAGTCAAAACAGCATTTGCATTGACTTGTTCTTCAAGCTCAGCAAGAACTTTCTTTTTTACATTAAGATTCTCAACAACCGCCTCAACAACAATATCCACTTCCTTTAAAT
Organism: Halobacteriovoraceae bacterium; assembly: GCA_002706205.1. GTDB lineage: Bacteria > Bdellovibrionota > Bacteriovoracia > Bacteriovoracales > Bacteriovoracaceae. The sequence goes on along the minus strand of PAKC01000047.1, from coordinate 14,139 downwards.
CACCATAACTTAAAGTGGGCTGAATCATATTCAACGTTTTTGCCATTTGTGTCGTATCAATTTTTTTTCTTTTAATCTGTTTACCTAATAACTTAGTTGCCTCATTAAGACCAAGTTCAATCGCTGAGTGATTGATATCTTTCATAATAATTGGCGTTCCTTTACTTGCTGATTGATAAGCAACACCACCTCCCATGATACCTGCTCCTAAAACTGCCGCGTGCTTGATTTTTGCGGCATTTTTTGTCAGTTTTTTAGAAACTTTTTTAAGATATTGATCTCCTAAAAAGACCTGAATAAGATTATGTGCAACTTCTGAAGTGGCCAGCTCTGCAAAAGCCTCAACTTCATACTTTAAAGCTTCATCTCTTTCTAAAAAACACCCCGCTTCAATAACTTCAATTGCTTTTACTGGCGCAGGATAATGCGGACCTGCAACTGAGGCTACAAATGCTTTAGAAGTAGAAAAAGTCATCGTCGCTTCTGTTTTATTTAATCTTAAGGCTGCCTTTTTTTCTTTTTTTCTTTCTTGCCATGGAAGATTTCCTGCGATGCAACTTTCTAAAAACTGCTCTCCCAAGGCCTCTAACTCATCAAGTTTCACTACAGCATCAACGGCTCCAACTTTCAGTGCAGCCTCGGCGCTCCATTGTTTACCAGAAGTCACCCATTCAATAGCGTGATCTGCTCCTGATAACCTGGCCAGACGAACAGTTCCTCCCCATCCTGGCATAATACCCAACTTTGTTTCAGGGAGACCAACTTTTGCCTCCTTGGCCATGAGTCTATAATCTGTCGTTAAACAAACCTCAAAACCACCTCCCAGAGCATAGCCATTAATTAAAGTGACGGTTGGAACATCTAAATCTTCAAAACGATTTAACAATGAATGAATAGGGGCAAGCCATTGCTTAACTTGATCCTTACTCGCCTTAAATGTTTCAACAAACTCAGTGACATCTGCACCAAAAATAAAATGATCTTTACTAGACTTTAACAAAACACCTTTTTTTTCTTGGCAATTTTCAATTGCCTCAAGTGCTGCAGGGAACTCATCTATCATAAGTTTCCCAATGACATTTGCTCCAGAATCCTTAATGTTAAAATTCACTTTAACAATACCAGATTTCTCGAGCGTACATTGAATTGCCTTTCCATCAAATAACATACAATCTCCTTAATTATTAACTCGTAGTATTCTATGGGGCGCATGCTCTTTTTGGTACTCTCGCTGCGTCATCAATAACGCAGTGAAGGTATGAAAAAAGACAATCAACATGCTATAACATTGGGCTCAGGAGTATTATATGAATGAACTACAAAAAGAACTTATAAATAGTTTAACTAAATTTCGTCTAAATAAAATTGAACCCTTTATGGAAGAAGATGATCATAATTCAAATTTTAGAATGGAAATCTTTAATCAGTTAGGGGAAATGGGACTAACTGGTGTGACTTTACCCGAAGAATATGGAGGGGCCAATCTTAGCTATGAGGATCTCAGTCTTATTCTAGAAGAGATTGCCAAATCATCTGTCTCATATGCTGTCACAGTTTCGGTCTCAACAATGGTTCAATCCATTCTTAATTCATTCGCCAATGAACAACAAAAAGAAAAGTATTTGCCGGCCTTAACCTCTGGGCAAAAGATTGGAGCTTTCTGCCTCTCTGAGTCTCATTCAGGTTCAGATGCAGCTGCCTTAAAAACCACAGCTAAAAAAGTTGATGGTGGATATATTTTAAACGGTACTAAAATGTGGATAAGCTCAGGAGGTATTGCTGAAACTTATATTGTGATGGCCAGAACTTCAGCCACTGGAGCAAAAGGAATTTCAGCCTTTATTGTCGAAAAAGGAACTGAAGGCTTCAGTTTTGGTAAAAAAGAAAAAAAAATGGGATGGAAAGTAAGTCCAACGCGAGAGCTTGTGTTTGATAACTGCTTTATTCCAGAACAAAATTTGCTTTCTCAAGAAGGTGAAGGTTTTAAAGTGGCCATGAGTGCCCTAGACCGAGGAAGAATTACAATTGGAGCAATAGCTGTAGGACTCGCACAAAGAGCTTTAGATGAAGCTGTTCTCTACTCTCTTGAACGCAAACAATTCAATCAAGCGCTTTTTGATTTTCAGGGATTGCAATGGATGATGGCGGATATGGCCTGTGAAGTTGAAGCTTCACGTTTACTTGTTCTTAAAGCTGCTCAAGACTTTGATGCAGGAAAGCCTAATATTAAACTTGCCTCGATGGCAAAAATGAAAGCAACGGATACAGCCATGAAAGTCACAACTGATGCCGTCCAAATTCATGGTGGGGTCGGATACACTCAAGAGTATCCTGTGGAGCGTTTTATGAGAGATGCTAAAGTGCTCCAAATAGTAGAAGGAACCAATCAAATACAAAAAATTGTTATTGCGAGACAACTTAAAAAAGAATACCAAGGCTAAATTAATGACAATTGATTTTTCATTTCACCTACCAAACAAACCTAGTAGAATTAAACTTCAGTCTAAAGACTTAGAAGAGATTATCAATCAAAAAGATATTGGCTTTTTCCATCTCACTGACAGAGACGACTTTATTGAGCAGACAATATCTATGGCCAATCAGTTTTCATCGAAAAAACACTTTGTTCAAATTGGTATTGGTGGAAGTGCTTTAGGTCCTCAGATGCTAGTCTCTTCTTTGGCCCAAACGACAAATAAAACTTTTTCGCTTTTAGATAACACTGACGCTGATTATATTTACCAAACTCTTAAGACAATCGACTTAAAACAAGCCTTATTTTATGTCGTTTCAAAATCAGGTGGAACTGCAGAAACGGTAGCAAATTATATTACTGCGAGAAAAATGCTACTAGATTCTGGAGTTAATGAAGAAGAACTTCGCAACTATTTTGTCTTTTGTACTGATCCAACACAAGGACAGCTGAGAACTCATATTCAACAGAATCATTATTATGCTTTAGATATACCAGCAAATATTGGAGGACGCTTTTCTGTTTTAAGCCCAGTAGGATTATTTCCTGCCGCTTTTATGGGAATTGATATTCAAAAACTCTATTTTGGAGCTAACAAGATAAAAAAAGTTCTTCTCAAAGAATCTGAAGACAACCCGCTCCTCTATACAGCAGCAACTCTTGACGATCTCTATAAAAGTCCTAATTCAAAAGTTGACCAAACTGTTATGATGCCCTATTCATCTAAACTAAAAGACTTTAGCTTGTGGTTTGTCCAACTTTGGGCAGAGAGTTTAGGAAAGATTTCAAAAGAAAATAACAATCCAATTGGTCTAACTCCCATCGCAGCTTATGGGGCAACTGATCAACATTCTCAGGTTCAACTTTTTATGCAAGGACCTAATAACAAGTCTATCTTTCTTATTCATATAAAAAATAAAGAGCAGGATTTTTGTTTTGAAAATAATTTAGACCTTCCAAGTGCCACGAAATTAAGCCCATTCAATATGAACCAGCTTTTAGAGGCTGAATTTAAAGGCACCTTAGAGGCACTAAAAGAAAATAAAAGACCTGTGTTTGTCTTAGAACTGGACTATTTAAATGCAGAAAACTTAGGAGGCTTAATTTTATATTTTGAATGCCTCACAGCACTTATGGGAAAATATTTTAAAATTAATGCTTTTGACCAACCTGGAGTTGAAAAAGGTAAAAAATATGCCTTTGAATACCTTAATTCTTTGGGGAAATAGTCCGATAAATATCAATATGGCCTAAGAGGATAAAGTATACTATCCTCAATAACACAAAACGGAGTAACACGATAATGAGTGATGAAAATTCAACTCTAGTCATTACAGATATACACGCTGCCCTACAGGCTGCTGATAAAGAAGCATCAGAAAAGCCTGCATGCTTTTTAGTCGTTGGCGGAGAGCTCAATGGAACAATTTTTGATCTTTTGGATGGTGAGACTGTTGTGGGCAGAAACCCTGACTGTACCATTCCTTTAGAGTTTCAAGGTATTTCGAGAAAACATTTTAAAGCTATTATCAAACACGAAACCTGCATTGTCGAAGATATGGGCTCAAGCAATGGTACATTTGTCAATAATACCAAGCTTGAAGGTCAAAAGACTCTCCAAAAAGGAGATATGGTAAAACTTGGAAGCATTGCCCTTAAATATCTTCCCAAAGGTGACACAGAACGATTAACTTACGATAAACTTCACAAAGAAGCCAATACTGATGGTCTAACAAAATGTTATAATAAAATGTATTTTAATAATAAATTAGACCTCGAAGTAAAAAAATCTAAAATCACAGGAAATCCCCTATCTTTGATTATTTTTGACTTAGATCATTTTAAAAATCTTAATGACAATTTTGGCCATGATGCTGGTGATTATGTATTAAAAGAAATGGCATCACTTCTTAGAGATAACGGTATCCGAAAAGGTGATACTTTTGCTCGGTATGGGGGAGAAGAATTTGTTGTTCTTTTACCAAAAACTAATTTAAAACAAGCCTTTGAAATAGCTGAAAGACTCAGAAAACTTGTCGCAAAAAATGAATTTGTCTATGACAATAACCGTCTTCCGGTAACAGCTTCCATTGGAGTTGCCGACTATAGACAAGGAGTTGAAACAGGGACAGACTTATTTAAACGTGCAGACTCAGCTGTTTATAAATCGAAAGAAGGCGGAAGAAATCAAGTTAATTTTTATAAAGCCTAAATGACAACACAACAAACAACGACAATTGAACTTCTTCCAGAGCATATTATTGACCAAATTAAAGCTGGTGAAGTCATTGAAAGACCCTCCACTCTGATCAAAGAAATTATTGAAAACTCTATCGATGCCAATTCAACCACAATTGATATCCATCTGATTGAAAACGGATTAGAGTTAATTAGTTTAATCGATAACGGAGAAGGAATTAATCCCCAAGCATTACCCTTAGCATTCTGTCGCCATGCTACAAGTAAAATCACAAGCTTTGAAGATATCTATAAACTCTATTCCTATGGTTTTAGAGGTGAAGCCCTTGCAAGTATTGCCAGCATTAGTAAAGTTACCTGTGAAACCCAAACAAAAAATTCTAAAGGACTCATCAAAATAAACGGTGGGGAAACTCTTTACCACGACACTCAATCCGACTCTCTGTCAGAGCATACAGGGACTAAAATTTTTATTCGAGATCTTTTTTATAATACACCAGTGAGAATGAAATTCATTCAATCAAAAACTGCAGAGAAAAATCAAATCAAAAAAATTCTCACTTCCTTTTTACTAACGCAACCCCAAATTAGCTTTTCCATTAAGTGGGACCAACAAGACAAACAAGTTTTTCCTAAAGTAGAGAGTCTATCGGAACGAATACAACAAGTTCTTTTTTCCAAAAAAAGTGCTTCGTTAGTTTCAAATCAAAGTCTTTATGATGGCGTAGAATTTCAAGTTTTTTTCTCTCAAGAGTCTACAAGAGGAAATGCACATAAACACCATTATCTCTTTATCAATAACCGCTATGTTCAAGATATTAAATTACACAAAATGATTCTTAACTCTGCCGACTCTTTATGGCCTCAAGGAGAATCAGGCCACTATATTGCTTATCTCGAGATCCCTGCCGATGAGATTGATGTAAATATCCACCCGAATAAAACATCTGTAAAATTGTTTCGTGCGCCTAAAGTTTACTCTATTGTGACAAGTACAGTAAAAGCTTTATCAGCAAAAAAAACTTTCTCTCAACAGCAAAGGAACTCTCAAACATCTGATCAACTTGAGTTTCACTCTCCGGCACACCAAGATATTGCGCACAAAATAGATTATAAACAAATCGATTTTTCACAAGGAGATGAAGTTGGTGAATATTTTGCCCAACTCCACCAAGAGGACCATCAAACGACTCCTCAATCCCTTTATCAAGAAAGTTCTAACTCAATACTCATTGGAGACTATTTTATTTTTCAATCAAATGAACAAACCTATCTTATCTCCCAAACAAACTTATTACAGTTTGAGTTTTACAATACTCTCCATCAAATTCAAACAGATGAGCCAACCGTCCCGTTATTGATTAGTAAACCTATTAAACTAAAGACGCTACCGAAAAAAAACTGTTTGCAGTTTTTGGTCAAGCTAGGGTTTGAGGTAGACCAACTCGACCAAAAAACAGTTGTTATCCGTGCTTTCCCTCAAAGACTGCAATCATTTTCTTATATCTCACTTGTTGAAGATATTCTTAAAAATAATATTTCTCAACTGCAAGATCTTGATCAAGACTCACTTCCCTTTCAACCAATAAAAAATCCAAATAAAATAATTGAATTAATAAATAAGTTAGGAATTTCATTTCTTACTCAGAAAAACCTCATTCATAAAATCACACCAAAAGACCTGCGTTCTATTTATGAAAACAAAAAATAAAATTATTATTGTCTCAGGCCCTACAGCGACGGGAAAAACATCTCTTGCTTTAAAACTTGCCAAAGACTTCCAAGCTGAAATTCTAAACTTTGATTCTTTACTTTTTTATAAGGAACTCAATATTGGAACTGCAAAACCAACACCTCAAGAATTAGCACAGACTATGCATCATATGGTCAACACCCATAGTATCTTCAATCCAATCAATGCTGCTGACTTTATCCAGTTGGCCACTCCTCTTATTCAAGAGACACATAAGAAAGGTAAAACCATCATTCTCGTTGGGGGAAGTGGTTTTTACCTGCAAGCTCTTCTTAAAGGAATGTATAATTCCCCAACGACCTCCGAAAAACTAAGACAGCGCTCAGACCAACTTTATAAAACTCAAGGCATAGGGCCCTTCAGAGATATATTAAAACAAAATGATTTCAGCTCTTTTGAACGCTACCATGAGAATGATCATTACCGAATTAGAAGAGCTGTTGAACATTTTTGGATGACAGGTCAAGAGTTTTCTAAATCCCGTCAAGAAAAGAATCTCGACCCTACAAACTATCCTTATATAAAATATCAATGGGACATGCTTCACCTCCATCTTGATATCCCTAAAGATCAACACTGGGACATAATACTAGAGCGTACCAATCAGATGATAAAAATGGGACTTATTCAAGAAGTTCAAGAACTTCTAAAAAATGGAGCAACAGGAAATGAAAAACCCCTTCAGTCTATTGGTTACAAAGAAACTCTTGCTTTTTTAAAGGGAGAGATTAAAGATGAAACTTCCTTAATTGAAAGAATTAGTATTAATACCAGACAACTTGCTAAGGCCCAAAGAACATGGTTTAAAAAACACAAGAAACTCTGCTATAATGCTCTCAAAGATATAGATGAGATCCATGAGGTGTCTCACAACTTCATAAAAAGCTAGTCATATTATGGAAATAAAAGAAAAGAAAAATCTAAAAGTTGTTATTATTTCTGACGGAACAGGGGAAACAGCAAAGTCTATGACAAGAGCTGCCATCACTCAGTTTCAATCCAAGGAAATATTTTTTACCAGATATAAAAATGTTCGAACAAAAGAACATATTGATGCTATTTTTCAAGAAGCAGCAATCCATCACGATATGGTTATTTATACTATTGTTTCTCCTCAATTAAGAAAATATGTACATGAAATAAGTAAAAAAGAGCATGTCCGTTCAGTAGACTTACTTGGCCCTATTCTGACTAGTTTTGCTAATGTCTTTGAAGTCGAGCCAGATTATCAACCAGGGCTTCTTCACGCAGTCAATGATAAATACTACGAAAAAGTTGCTGCTGTAGAGTTTACGCTTAATCATGATGATGGCAGAAACCTTAAATCTTTAGATGAATGTGATGTTGTTCTTGTTGGTATTTCAAGAACTTCAAAAACTCCTTTATCTATCTATTTATCAATGGAAGGATTAAAAGTTGTAAATATCCCTATCATCCTTGGCATGCCCTTACCTGAAAATATTTATGCTATTGATCAAAGAAAAATTTTTGGTCTTACTATTGATCCTGATGCTCTCAGAGAAATCCGCCAAAATAGACTCTCAAAGCTAGGAACAAACGCCAGTGGTGACTATGCTAAAACGCAAAAAGTTGTCGAAGAAATAGAATGGGCCAATAGCTTGTTTGAAGAAAACAGAAGGTGGCCGGTATTTAATGTCACTAATAAAGCGCTGGAAGAAACAGCTGCCGAAATTATTAAATTACTTAATATGCGCAGTCGAAATCGATTTAAACAAAAGAAAAGATTTGAAAATAAGGAGAAATAAAACTTTATTTTAAAAAGTTTCTTTTATTTTCTTCTACTTTAAAACGTATTTTACGCTCTGTACCCAAGAGTGGATTAACAATAACACCTTCATAATTTCCAGCAGGAACTCTCTCATTATTTAAAGGTAGAGTTTTTTCAATCATCTCTGAACCAACTTTAAACTTGATTTTAGAACCAGGAGCAAAGTTTTGGGATGATGTTAAGAATCCAACCGAGTCTTTTTTTAGCTCAGGAACAACTAAACTCACATAAGGACGGTCCTCTGTTAAGTAAAGATCGTTTTGATAGGTCCATTTCTTATAGCCTACTTTTGTCACACTTAAACTAAAACTTTCGTTGAGAGGAATACGAGTGGTAATACCATCAAACTCTCTTTCTTTTCCATTTAAAAAGACTTTCATTTCAGGACTCAAATTTGTAATAATAAGCTCACCTTTGGGAACATCTATCGGACTTTGATCCTTTTGCTCTACTGGTTTTTGAGCCTTATCTTGTGAAGAAGCAATATCTCTTTCTTTTTCATAAAAATGTGGAATTTTAATCCCCGTTAAGTTTTCAACAAGTTGAGGTTTAAAAATGGCAAAGGCCATCAGTCCGGCAACAAAAACCGTAGGTAACATACTTCTTCCCTTAGACTCAGTATCCTTATTTCTACGATTTAAATTTTTATTCCTTGTTTGCTTCTTAAGAGACCTTTGAGTTGTACTATTTGTCTGAGCGTTACTCTTTTTCGTCCGAATAGTTCTCGACTTTGTTCCAGCCGAGCTGTCTTTTGTTCGAACTCCTCCTGCTGTTCCCTCCGTAAAGTCTAAATCAAGATTAGGCATGGAATCTTCTTTTTGATCAAAAGTTCCCAAATCAAGCTCTAATTTTCCTGTTTTATGTCTTAACGTAATCTCATCAGCTGGAACTGGAGCATGGGAGTCTTGTGTTGTTTTTCCCGCTTGTTCATTTTTTTGTAAGTCTGATATGTAAGGTCTTAAATCTATTTTCCCAAACTCGACAAATTTTTTCTTATCTTCTACGATTTCTTCTTTAAATAATTGTTTTGCAAAATAGCTTAAATCTGTGGCATTAAAATCGGGATAGTTTGAATACAAAAACTTAACTAGCGCACGATTAAGCTTATCCATATTTTCAAATCTTTGAGTTCGATCTTTTGAAAGGGCCTTCAAAACAATTTCATCTAGCTCTTTAGGAACATTTGGATTAATAGATGAGGGCCTTGGAACTTTACAAGCTTGTATTTGTTTTAATATGGCCAAATCATTTTTTGCTGTAAATAATTTGCGAGAACACAACATCTCCCACAAAGTAATACCAACAGCAAATTGATCATATCTATGATCCAACTCAAGTCCTTCTAAATACTCTGGTGCGAGATAAGCAAGCTTTCCTTTAATTGTACCAGCTTGAGTCGCTTCGGTGTTTGAGTCAGCCTTTGCAATTCCAAAATCAATCAACTTTACCGTTCCATCATAAGTTAACATAATATTATGTGGAGAAATATCTCTATGAATAATATTAAAAGGTTTTCCCGTTAACTTATCTTGAAAAGTGTGTGCATAATGTAAAGCTTGAGAAACCTGAGAAATAATATGAGTTGATATCTCAACAGGAAAAACAAATTTTTTCTTTCTTAAACGATCTAAAAACTGCTTTAAATTTGCTCCGTCAACATATTCCATCGCGGAGTAGAGTTGATTATCAACCATTCCATAATCATACACCTGAGCAATATTGGGATGGAGTAAACCAAAAGTTACTTTTAATTCATCTTCAAACATTTGAACAAAAGAAGGGTTTTTCGAGTATTGAGGTTGAACCATTTTAATGGCAACAATCTTATTGGCCTGCTCACCCAAGTATGTTGCACGACAAATCTTTGCCATTCCACCATCAACTAAATGATCCAAAATTAAATATTTTCCGAAACGTTGATATTTCATATCTGTCATTTAAAAACCTCAGTAATCTATCGGTTTTTTTATACACAGCCTTAATAGTGATTCTTAAGATATTTCAAACTCTTAATAAAACTCACTAGTTAGAATACTCAGAAGATTTTTTGGGTCGTAAAGCCTGGAACTGTAACATGAAATTTCGAAGGTTTAGTGCTTTTTGAACAGAGTCCAACAACTTTATAATTAAATATTTTCCAGTCAATAATATTAGGATGCGCTTTTATCTGATTGGAAAAATCAAGTAGCGTTTTTTCGACAATTTGTTCATCCGTAGTCAGTTCATTAATTAAAAGACTATTACCACCAGATGAATTAACATCTGCATAAACCAATGCAATAAAAAACTCAGAGCATTGTTGTAATAAATTTTTATCACTTCCTAGCCAGTTGGAAAAAGGGCTGGTTGAAGTCAAAGGAGTGATAAGAATGTCATAATTTAACGTTGCATCTTGATACCAAGAGAACCGTTTAAACTCCAAAGATTCATCCCATGACTTATCTTCATACCTTCCTCCATTTAAAACAAGGTCTGAAGCATATGTAATTCTTCGAGTCTCGACACTTGAACAAGAAGTCATTAAAAGAAAAATAATAAATAATAACCTATACATTATTGAAAAATCCTTATTTTTTAATATATCTCATTATCTCCTTAAAGACATCACTTCGACAAGTTTCATTTAAAAGATCATGATACATATCCGGATAATACTTTACCTTAACTAATGACTTATCCATCCCGGTTATAAAAAGTTTTGTTTGTTCATTATCTACTAATTTATCATGGCCAGAAAGCAAGAAAAAACATGGTATTTCAATAAAATAACTTGCTGAATTAATCCCTTTAACCGCTCGTAACGTCTCTTTGGCCAGATTAAGAGTAATCGCTTTTGAGATAAGATGATCATGCAAAAAGCTTTTTGCCTTCTCATTATCATGAGAAAGGTCATAGGCGTCATAAATAAGAGGTATTCTAATTTGATTGATATGGCCTGGAATTTTATTTAAAAAACTTTTAATGGGATTAGGTAACTCAATTTTTGGAGCTAATGCCGGATTAACCAAAACAAGTGAGTCAATATTAAAAGGCAATTCTTCATAATATTCAGTAATTGTTTTTAAGCAGATTAATCCTCCCAAACTGTGGCCCATCAAAACTGTTTTTTCAGGAGGCTCATTATAAAATTCATTTTTACAAAGCTCTAAAAAACTTAACATATCTTTTTGAAAAGTATCAAAATGATCGACATAAGCACGATGCCCACCACTTAGGCCATGCCCCAAAAGATCCATCACCGATATCATTACATTCTCTTTAAGATGATTCATAAGAAAAACAAAAAAATCTTCATGGCGCTTATGATACTCAATCATTCCATGTTGAAAAACAAGATGAATTCTTTTTTTACTTTGAGACTCTTTTTTAGGAATATAATGTTTAAAATAGATATGGGCCCTTTCTGAAAAATGAGAAAGAAAAGTGCCATCTTTTATTTGATGATAGTCAAGCTCACTGCTCATTACTTAAATATTTCTCAATCGCTTCTTTTGCTTCATCATTTAAATCAATAAAGCGAAAAGAAAAACCTTGACCACCATCAAGTAAACGAACAATTTGTCCTGACGCTACAAAATGATATTCTGTATTTTCTGGATGAACATTGATTGAAATTTTTTGTCCTATATCCGCAGGAAGGTGATCAACTAAAACTTGCATCCCCCCAACTGAAATATCTCGACAAACTCCTACGTAAACTTGTTTATTACTCTCAATATACATGCGCGCAATAAATGGCTTTCTATGTCCTTTACGTCGATCTTCCTCTTTAATTGGAGGAGGTGTTTCTTCAAAGATTTCTGCATAATCTGCAAACTCACCTAACATCATCCAATCACTCATTCCTCTTACAAAAACAAATGTTTTCCCATTAATTCTATGCTGCTCAAAAAGTTTTTGAATAACAGTTAGTGAATATGGGCCATATTCAACTTCTTGCCCACCGCGATCAGCACCAATTTTTATAAAGACACTATTTTCAGCCTCGGTGAGAGTTTTAAGTCGAACCTCCCCACTTTCAATAACTCCTGGCATTTCAGCTATACTTTCTTCTTCGGGAGGTTGAAAGTCTGGTGTATTTTTAATCTTCATCCAGTTTTCAAAGCCCTTCTTCCAAACATAATCATCATCACCAAGAGCTGACTTCTCAATTAGGGCATTAATATACTGAATATCAACGGGACCTTTTCTTTCCCCTCCATCAACGTAGTACCACTTTTCATCCATGCAGAGACTCCTTTCACTCCTTAAAATCCAAGGACTTATTTCATTTTACCTCATCTCTTGTAACTGATTAATTTTAGGAAAGATTTTCCTTTTTATTAAAGTTTTTCCGATGATTTCCGACAAGTATTTTAATGTAAACTTTAAATTTGGAAACTCAATATGAAAGTTTTTTTGCCTATAATTTTTCTTGTTTTTTTTCTCACTGCATGTGGTGAAGAAGTTTTAACTCAAAACACTATAGACAATAGCTTTAAGTCATCAGAGCTTGAATCATTTGAGCTCAGTACTTGCTCACAAATGACATTTAGAAAGCCTCCTGTTGATATCCTTTATGTGATCGATAACTCAGGAAGTACCCTTGCCAGTAGCTTTCAATCTATCAAAGGTGAAATTCAAAATACAATTTCTCGTATCTCAAATGAGTTTGATTATCATATTTATTTTGCTCCTCTTCACCCAGTTGCTAATGATAGCATTCAAGGCTATCCTTTGCTTGCAAGTGATCCAGGAACTCTCCCTAGTGCAGCTTCTGTTAACCTCACTAATGTGGATAACCTGAATATGTTTGCTCAACCACCTGCAGGAGGAAATAGCGAGCTCGGCTTTGAAAGAGTTAAAAACCTCATCAAGTATAATCGCTCAAATGGCATTTTTCGAGAAAATGCAAATACAATAGTCGTCATGATCTCTAATGGTGATGATACCGAAGCCTTAAGAACGGTAGGTGGTAATACGGCTTTTGATAGCAATAAATTTCAACAAATCCTTACCGAACTTAAAAAGTTTACCAAAAAATATGCTGATGCAAATCCAAGTTTAACAGACCCTCTTAAGGCTAAGAAGTTTAGGTTTATTTCTTTAGTCGCTCACTCTCAATGTTTCCCAGGATGGAAAAAGGGAAATAATTATAAAAGGATGTCGCAAGAGCTCTATGACTATCAAGCCTTATCAGATAATCCTGACGGTAAAGACAGTGTCGACTTATGTTCACAAAATTATTCTCAACTTTTTCAAGCCGTCAATAATAGTATTCAGGCCGTTATTGATGGCCATAAATATGATCATTGGAAAATTAGTTCGGCCAGTGCCTCTGCTATTCAAACAGATGATATTGAGCTAACTAAAATTAAAGCTGATGGCAGTAAAGTTAGTATTCCTGCCGATACAACAAACGGTTTTGAATACATTGGGTACAAAGTTGATCAACAACTTAACTACGAACCAACTGATGTGGTTGAAACAGCAACTGGACTAATGGTCAAACTCAACGGCACCGCCAGAGTCACGCACCCAGAATGTATCATTGCTAAGACCCGTACACCTACTGAATACTTTGGCTATTTTGCCCTTCCAAGAGAGCCTGATCTTTCAACTGTGACTGTTGAAATTGATGGAAAAGCCTACGCTCAATCTCATCAAGAAGGCTGGACTTATCTTGGTTGGAGAGATTCTTTAAATATCAAAGTTCCAGGACCGACAAATGCAGCAGTTACTCCAGAGCTAAATAAGTCAGGATATTTTTTACAACTCCATGGTGATGCTATTTTTACTAATGGCCAAACGATAAAAGTTTTTTATAAACCCAAAGGTAAATAAAAAAAATTTTAACCGCCCGACTACGGTGGGGATAGAAGAGAAAACTCAAACTCACAGACAGAAGCTATTATGATGTAACTATTCTAAATTTCTAGATGTCTG
>PAKC01000046.1 GCA_002706205.1 Halobacteriovoraceae bacterium | reverse complement strand
GCTTTTTGCTGTCGTTGGTTCTGGAAACTGATCAGTTTCCAGAACCAACGACAGCAAAAAGCCTTATTATCCAGCTCAATGAAAGCCCTGAAGACTTTACTCAGTTTGAGTCTGATATCACCACTCTCAATCTCTTTGACTTAAACAATTTTATCTCTAGACTCCAAGAAACTGACATTAATTCGACAGAATATCAGGTCATGTTAAATGAGAAGATCTCTTTGGCCATTATATGCATTATTTTTGCCCTTTTTCCTCTCTCCAGTGTTTTCAACCCAAATAGACGTGCAGCAAGTTTTGGTAAAAGTGTTGTCTATACTTTAATTTTTAGCATTTTCTTTTGGGGCATTCACACCAGTAGTATTGCTATGGGAAATAGCTCAAGGCTTCCCGTTCTCATCGCCACGTTTGGTATTCCCCTGATTTTTGGTCTTTATATCTTTGGTATTTTTCTAAAAAATAAAAAACTATAAAGATTCAATTTTTGCTCACAAGATGATATATAAAATATATGGATGAAATAACGCAGAATTACAAATTAGATGGTGAATTACTTAATATTCATACTTACCCAGATCCTATTCTTACCCAGGTTGCCGACGAAGTTACAGACTTTGATGATAACCTAAAAAAACTTTGTAAAGATATGCTTTACACAATGTATCATGCTCCGGGAATAGGTCTCGCTGCACCTCAGGTCGGAATTGGAAAAAGAATTTTTGTCATTGACGTCGATTACACAAGAGAAGAAACCAGTGAGGGCTCTGGGGAATATACTCTTTCAAACTTTAATCCTCAAATCTTTGTAAATCCTGTTATTAAGAATAAAGAAGGTCAAATTTCCTACCAAGAAGGTTGCCTTTCATTGCCAGGAGTTTATGAAGATGTGAAGAGATTCGAAAATATTTCTGTAGACTTTCAAGATACTGATGGAAATTCTCACAGTATCGATGCATCTGAGCTTTTCAGTATTTGCATTCAACATGAAAATGACCATCTTGACGGTATTGTTTTTATTGAGAAATTAAGTCCTTTGAAAAGAAACTTCTTTAAAAAGAAACTTATCAAAGCTAAGAAGCAGAAAAATCACAATCTATGAAAAAAATTAAATCAGTTTTTTTTGGTACCCCTGACTTTTCCGTCCCATGTTTAGAGCTTCTTCACAATCATCCCAATATAGACTTGCAATATGTCATCTCTATGCCAGACAGAAAGGCTGGCAGAGGCATGGAACTTAAATCACCCGCAGTTATTGAATATGCAAAAAAAAATAAAATCCCTTTTTTCCAAACAGAAAATATTAATCAGGAAGAAGCTTTTTTAGAAAAACTCAAAAAAAATGATATTGACCTCTTTATTGTACTGGCCTTTGCCCAGTTTTTAAAACAACCCGTTTTAGACTTGCCGCAATTAGGTTGCTTTAATATTCACACCTCTTTACTTCCAAAGTACCGTGGTGCTGCACCTATACAATACGCTCTTCTTAATGGGGATAGTACAACAGGTGTTAGTATTCAAAAGATGGTAAAAAAAATGGATGCTGGTGATATCGTTCATTTTCAAGAAATTAATATTGCAAAAAACGAAACTGGTGGCCAACTCTACACACGTTTAAAATTCACTGCTGCATTGGCACTTAATGACTTTATTTCAAAGATTATTAACAATAAAAATATTCAACTTCAAAAGCAAAATGAGACTCACGTAAGTTTTGCTCCTGCCTTGAAGAAAACTGATGGGTTCTTAGACTTTGAAAAGATGAGCTACGAGGATATTTTTAATAAAATCCGTGCACTTGACCCTTGGCCTGGTACATATTGCTATTTAAATAAAAAAAGGCTTAAAGTTTTTGCCATAGAAAAATCACATACCAAGCTTCAAGCTGGACAGGTAACAATACAAAATAACATGCTAGAAGTTGGAACTACCAATGGAGCTATCAGACTTCATTCCCTACAGCTTGAAGGAAAGAAGCCCTGCTCTGATATTGAATTACTTAATGGATTACGTGACAAAATTACAATAAACTCCAAGGAATAAATATGACCATTATTGCTCCTAGCTTACTCTCTGCAAATTTTTTATCCTTACAAGAAGAAATTCAAAGATTTGATGGAGTTAAAGACCTCTGGCTTCATCTTGATGTCATGGATGGACACTTTGTTCCAAACCTGACTTTTGGCCAAACTGTCTTAAAAGAGATTCATCGCATTACAACCCATAAGCTTGATGCCCACTTAATGGTCACCAACCCAGAAAACTATATTGAGCCGTTTAAATCACTGAATTTATATAATTTTACATTTCACTGGGAAGCTTCGATTCACCAAGACAGACTTATCCAAGAATTAAAGAAACATTACCCCTCAGTAGGAATCTCTCTCAACCCAGCAACTCCAATTGAAGTCATCCCGGAATATATCTTTAAACAGATCGATCTTATTCTCATAATGACTGTAAATCCCGGATTTGGTGGACAATCATTTATTTCTGGGTGTATGGATAAGATTACAAAACTTCAGGCATTAAAAGAAAAACATGACCTTAACTTTCATATCCAAGTTGATGGTGGTGTTAATCAACAAAATGCTAAAAGTTTAAAACATGCAGGAGCAACTAACCTCGTTGCTGGTTCTTATATTTTCAAAGAGCCAAATAAAAACTACGCTGCCCAGGTTAGCTCTCTTCGCGAATAATTTAGAGGTATAATTATGAACTTTGATAATGCAAAAATCTATCAACTTGATGGAACAAATCTTACAATTGAAACTATATACGAAATTTCAAATGCTAAAATCGGTGACATAAAAGTTGAGCTCACTCAGGAAGCTAAAGAGAAGGTTCTTAAATCAAGACGCTTTGTTGATGATATTGTAGAAAAAGGCGAGCCCGTCTATGGTATCAATACTGGCTTTGGTGCTCTCTCAAACAAACATATTGAGAAAAAAGACCTTTCCCAATTACAATATAATCTTATTCGTTCACACTGCACAGGAGTGGGGAATCCCTTTCCGACTTTAACCACGAGAGCAATCATGCTACTTCGAGCAAACTGTCTTGCCTCGGGATACTCTGGAGTGAGTATTGAATGTATTGAGCTCCTCTTTGACTTCTTAAACTATGGTATCACACCTGTTGTTCCTGAAAAAGGTTCAGTAGGCGCATCCGGGGACCTAGCTCCTCTGTCACATATCGCACTTGCTTTAATTGGAGAAGGAGAAGTTATTTTTGATAATAAAGAAGTTCGAGCTGACTTTGCTATTAATCAAATCCAAAAACAGCCAGTTCAATTAAAAGCAAAAGATGGTTTGGCCCTTATTAATGGAACTGCTGTCATGGCCGCCTTAGGTTCTTTAGCACTTTACGAATCAAAAAGAATTGTAAAAATTGCTGATATTGCAACAGCACTAACCCTAGAAGCTGTACGCGGAACCAAAAGAGCCTATGACCCAGATATATCTAGCCTTAAGCCACAACCAGGACAAATTAAAGTTGCTAACAACCTAACCAAACTTTTGTCTGAAGAAAGTGAAATTGCAAAATCTCATATTGACTGTGGAAAAGTTCAAGATCCTTATTCATTGAGGTGTGTCCCACAAGTCCATGGGGCCATCAGACAAACACTCCAACATGCAGAAGATGTTTTGGCGGTAGAAATCAACTCTGTAACTGATAATCCCTTAATTTTTGTTGATAAAAACAAAGTTGTTTCGGGAGGAAACTTTCACGGTGAAGCTGTTGCAATGTGTATGGATTATTTATCCATTGGCCTAAGTGAAGTTGCCAATATTTCTGAAAGAAGGGTTGAAAAGATGATGAACCCAACTTTTTCTGACCTACCAGCTTTTTTAGTCAAAGAATCAGGATTAAACTCAGGCTTAATGATTGCCCATGTCACCATGGCAGCCCTGGCCTCAGAGAACAAATATCTTTCTCATCCTGCCTCGACTGACTCCATTCCCACTTCCACAGATAAAGAAGACCATGTTTCTATGGGTGTTACGTCGGGAAGGAAATTGCATGAGATTCTAAGAAATGTAAAACATTGCTTAGCAGTGGAATTTTTGTGTAATACTCAAGGTCTCGATCTTTTAGAGCTTAAGACTAATACAGCTTTAAATGAAGTCTACAAACTCGTTAGAAAGCATGTAAAGCCAATAACTGAAGATCGTGTTTTTTCACATGATATAAATAACATAAATAAGTTAATCAGTAATTTTGAGCTGCTTAAAGTCGTTGAAGATCAAATAGGGACACTTGAATAAAACAATTATCTAACTATAGTCTGAGAGTCTTGGGTCTGAAGGGTTTAGTAAATCTTTTTTTGAGGAAAGACTACTGGCATAGGAATATAAAAACTCATGAGCAAGAGAGTCATGATATCCTTCAAATATTTTAGCTCCTTGGTTTTTAGAATCTTGACTATCACTTAAAAAACTCTCCCGTCGAACTAATATGTTTTCAACCATATCTACACTAATAAACTCTTCTGTATGCATTTTGTTTGTTAAAATATATTTTTTTATTTTTTTTGCAAGACTTTTTCTGCAATAATATTCTGGCAGTTCAAACTTTGTATCAGAAAACTTTTCAATCGAACATAGTATTTTATCTGAGATATCATGGGGAGATAGAATGGGGCCAAGTTCACTTTTAAATATATTAAAATAGCTAACTTGATCATTAAAATGTTTTTTAAACTCTGCGAAGCCCCCCCAAGGAGTCAAAAGACAACGACCACCCTTTTTTAAAATATTATACGGAGACATTCCAAAATTTTCATCTGAGTGAAGGCTTGGCGAAATATATAAAACACATTTCGTGGCAAGGTATTCATCCAATATCTCTCTTGTAACATGCCCCTTAAAAGTCACAAGCCCTTCAAGCTTGTGCATTGAAACGAGTCTTTTGCAATAATCAAGATAAGGTCCTGAGATTTTTCCCATATTAGGACTACCTAAGAAGTCTTCTTCTCCAAAAATACTTAGCTTAATGTTTCTTTCTTCTAATTCATTCTTAATTTCAGCACAAGCCTGTATTAACAAATGTAAGTTTTTTTGTTCAGAAACTCTTCCAATATAAGTTAACTCTTCAATTTGATCACAGAGTTTAATTTTAGAATTACGCTCATTTAAAAAAGGATGTTTATAAACTTGAACTTGTGGCAAAACTTTATTTGTGATTTTTTTATCCCCCTCACATGTCACGACAAAAACATCGTGAGAACATAAAAAGGCTCCAAGTTTATATTTTAGAAGCGGCCAATAGCCAATTGTTGCCATACCGTGAACATAAAAAAATAGACGAAAATTTAATCCGAGCTTTTCTCTTAAAGCACTCACACCCAAACTTAGCTCAACTGTAAAACATGTCATCACAATATTATCAGCATTTATAAGCGCACTGAGATTCTTCATGACACTTGAGTCATCAATGTTTATCAGCTCAACTTCATGTTCTAAACAACTTGTTTCACACCAAAGCCCCTCAATAAAAGGAATGATTTCTTGCATGGAAGTCCAAGCGAAGTTTTTATGCGATGTAAGAACAATAGTTTTCATAACACTTAACATCATACACATTTTTTTTATACTTCGTCATCACATGAGACATTTGATTTTAGAGGCTGATAGGCTATATTTATAAGATAATGAAACAACTTGGTATTTGCCCACTTCCTTTTAACCAATTATATCTTCATTCTTCAGGTGAAGTCTATCCTTGTGGCTTTCTACAAGGACGTCACTCATTGGGAAATATCAACAAGATGAGCTTTTCTCAAATTTGGAATTCTTATACTGCAACAGAGTTTAGAGACTCTCACAAACTAAAAAATAATAAACATTGTGGCAAGTGCCAAAAACTTTATAATTGTCACCTTCTTCACGACAACATGTGGCAACGATCAGGCGAAAATGACCAGTATAAATTAAAACGCCTAGACATAATGATAGACTCATTTTGCAATTTAAAATGCATTATGTGTACTAATAGGTCAGAAGTGAATGATAGCTTCTCTGATGAAAATTTTTGGGTCGACTTTGAACATAATTTATTACCTGAGCTTGAAGAGATAGAGCTTGTTGGCGGGGAACCTTTGATCATTAAAGAAACATATCGACTTTTTGACCTCGTCTTGAAAGTTAATCCGAAAGTCAGGATTGTTTTAACAACAAACGGCCACCTTGAGCTATCAGATAAAATTAAATCGTATATCACCAAGCTCAACTTTTATGCCATTTCTGTAAGTATCGACAGTCTCAGTCCTAAAAAGTTTGAAAAAATTAGAGTCAATGGCAAATTAGAGAAGTCACTTAAGTTTTTATTTCAGCTCAAAGAACTCAAAGAGACTTCTCAGCTTAAGTTTTATCTAAATTGTAATTTCTTAATTCAAAAACAAAACTGGGAAGAGCTGCAAGATTTTCTAGAGTTTGAATTAAAACATGGTATCAAAGTTTACCCAATTCTTTTAAGAGAACCTACCAAATTTTCTATTTTAGACTTTAACCCCACTGAGCTACTTAATGTTTTTGATGAGTACATTAATCTTTCAAAAAATAACTCTAATTTATATTTAAAAAATATATTATCCAAAATATCTAAGTCCATTCCCAAAAGACATTTGCTAAGTCGTATTGCTCTGCTTGAGGAGATAGTTAATCATGACAGAAAAGTTTAATTTTTGTCCATTTGCTTCACATGGCTTAAGTATTGAGGGCAATGCAAAGAGAAGACTGTGTTGTCACGACCTTTCCGCTGAAACAGAAGAACTTGATATTAACTTCTCACATTTATCAAATAAAGTTTCTGCACAGCTTAAGCAAAATAATTATTCCACACATTGTAAATTTTGCATTGATCTAGAGAAAAAAAAGCTAAGCTCACCAAGACAAGAATATATTTCACTTTATAACAATCAGCAAAAAAATGATAAGAATCTCATTAAGTTTTTGGATATTACCTTAGATAATATTTGTAATCTTAGATGTAATACATGCAAGCCGCTTTATTCCAAGTCTTTAACTTCCGAATTCGAAAAGTTAGGTCTTAAATACACCAAGGCAAAGACACTTAAGACAAGTCAACTTTTAGAAATAATAAGTAAACTCTCAAACGACGCTTTTATTGTACTCACTGGCGGGGAGCCTTTTGTCTCTCAACAGACTTTTCGATTTCTCAGGGATTTGATAGAAAAAAAAGATACATCACAAATGACATTAAGACTCTTTACAAACCTAACAATAATTCCCGACTGGTTCGAGTCAATTATCCCATACTTTAAAGAGATTAAACTCGTAGGAAGCCTTGATGGCCATGGGGCAATCAACGATTATATCCGCTTTCCTTCGAAGTGGGATAATATTACTCATAATTTAGATTTAATGTCTGCCCTAGTTAAAAAATATTCTAACCTCGAGCTAGACATTCATTCTGTCTTACAGGTTCATAATCTTAATTTTGTATCAGATTTTATTGTGAGCCTTAAGCCCTACAAAAATATATTTTGTTTTGTTCCAAGCTTTACCATCATTGAGACACCACATCTTTTTAATCCCAAAATCTTACCTCAAAAAATTTTACAACCTATTCAAAAAAAACAAATTGAAAACTTAGAAAAAATTTTAAATAGTATTGAACAAAATGATTTTTCAGAACTTGCAATAAGACGACTTAAAAAAATCATCAAACAAATCACAACAATAGAAAGTAACAACTCAACATCCACATTTATTCAATTTACATCTTTCTCCAAGATGAAAGATCAATTTAGAAATATTGATATAGATAATTATTACGATTATTTCTTTAAGGTAGACATATGAAAGGTATTAATGTTTTCACAGAGTGGGGAGAACTACAAAAAATTATCGTGGGCAACTGCCATAATTTAAGCGATTATAATGTCGAGCTTAGCTTTAAGCTTTTTTTTTCCAAGAATATTACGAGTAAGCTTGTCCAAAAAAGCATTTCATTGCAAAAAAAGCTTATTGAACAACGACAAGAAGACCTCGATAATTTAGCCCACTTATTAGAGTCACACGGAATTGTGGTCAAACGACCAAAAAAATTAGAAAACGTTTTAAAGTTTAAAACTCCTTATTTTGAAGATCATTTAACGCCTGTTGATAACCCTAGAGATCAAACTCTTATCATTGGAAATGAGATTATTGAAACCTCATGTCAATGGAGAAGGAGATTTTTTGAAAATGATCTCCTTAAGCCTATATTCATGGAATGTTTTATGGAGGGAGCAAAGTGGTCTTGTTCCCCAAGACCAACAATGAGTGATAAGTCTTTTGATTATTCTGCAATGCCTTGGGAGGAAAACCCAAAACTTCGCAACTCACCACCAACGCCAGAACTCTTTGAAATAATGTTTGATGGTGCTCAGTGTTTAAAGTTTGGCAGGGATATTATTATGAACGTTTCAACTGTTAACCACAAGCTCGGCGCTAGATGGTTAGCTAACCATCTAGGAAATGATTACCGTATACATGTAGTGGAGATTACTGATCATCATATCGATGGAATGTTTATGCCTCTAAGACCAGGAGTCTTACTCATTAATCCTTTATCAATGTCCAAAAAAATGCATTTTCTCCCCAAAGCACTACAGTCGTGGAAGATTT
Organism: Halobacteriovoraceae bacterium; assembly: GCA_002706205.1. Taxonomy (GTDB): domain Bacteria; phylum Bdellovibrionota; class Bacteriovoracia; order Bacteriovoracales; family Bacteriovoracaceae. The sequence continues at coordinate 13,370 of PAKC01000046.1, read as the reverse complement.
TGCAAGTTCCAAAAGAACACCTTGAACCAAAAAGCAATAGTCATCCCTTTCTCGCTAGTGAAAACATTAATGTTAATGTCCTTCCTATTAATCAAAAACAAGTTATTACATTTGATCATGAGGGCAATAAAAATACTGAATTGGTTAAGTTATTACAACAAAATGGATTTGAGCCGATCCCGATTCGTCTAAGACATTCCCGGATGTTTGGAGGAGGGGCCCACTGTGCAACTCTTGATCTTTTTCGCAAGGAAACTCTAGAGTCTTTTTTTTAGGTAAGAAATAGTTTTAAAAACCTTTTTAAACAACTGACTGCGCCGATAATACATCAAAGTCTTAGGCTGCTATCAGATAAAATTCTCATGTAGTTTTTCCTCAATAACCTTAGTCAAAAAGATATTTGTTGAATGATGTCGACAATAACTTATACATTTTGTTACATCGACTTCTTCTTCAATTCTTTTAGTTACTCTCTTAGCTTGTTCGCCAAAAATGATTTCTTTAAAGCTTTGATCTTTAAGATTTCCATAAATATAATTAGGGTCTTTAAAGAACTGACTACAAGGATAAACCCCCCCATCCGCCAGAACTTGTGTAATAAATGGTGTTCCAACACATTTCTTATAAGTTCTATTACAATCTTTTGTAAAGTTTTTCCATCTTACAATAACCTTAAAGTTCTCATCAGAAAGTTTTTGTGCTTCGTCAAATAAGTCAACTGACTCTTGATAGATATTTTCAGGAACATTATAATCATTTTTGGGATGCTTACTAAATCTTTTTACCACATAATAATCTACGCCTAAGTTTTTAGCTAACTTTGCACAGGCCAAAACATCTCTATAGTTTTCATTGATAAGTATCTGTTGAATTCCTAACGTTACTTTCAAGTTATTCTTACGTTTAAACTCAACAGCTGCCTTGACATTTTTTATGGCCTTTTCAAAGTCATTTTTACCACCTTGATGAATTCTATTATAGAGTTCTTTATGTGAGGCTTGAAAAGTAAATCGACACCATGTAAGTCCAGGTAAAGTCCCCTCAATCATTTTCTCATTAAACAAGACTGCATTAGAGTTTAGGGCCATATCTACATTTTTTTCTTTAGCCCTTTGGATCATTGGTATAATTCCTTGATTAACTGTTGGCTCACCTTCTCCGGCCAGAAGGACGCTTTTGACTCCGATTTCAGCAAAGTCATCAACCATATCAACTAGAATCTTTTCATCTAATAAGCCTGCTTTATGTCCTAAGTAATCAACATAACAAAGGTTGCACCTTTGATTACAACCACTTGTCGGGCTGACTTCAACATGAATTGGTGCAATTTCTGCACCTTTTTTCCAACGATTTACTCGTGGCAAATGATGCATTAATTTTGATCCATCTAAAAATAATTCTGACATATAATTTCCTATATAAAGTTCACATGCATGGGAGGGTTTTTGACTTCCCATAAAAATCTATTTACAGAGTCTGGCCTACAAAAAGGCATACAATTCTTCACATCAAGTTTTTCTTGAATAAATTTCATTTTTTCTTTTCTTTCATCACTTTGCCACATCATTTGAAAGTTTTGATTCATTATATTTCCATATTTATGATCATTATTTCCGATATAAGGTCCACATGAATACACGTCTCCCCTTGCATCAATTTCAATCATAAAAGGTCCTGATAAACATTTTTTATAAGACCTCTGTCCACTTTCTTGTAAAAAATTATTTTCTCTTAAAACAAACTTAAAGTTTTCATCATTAAGAGACTCTGCCTTCTTAAGTTCTTTTAACACTTCTACTTTGTTTTTTACCTCTGTTGAGTACTTTATTAAAGGATGCTTTAAGAACGGTTTTATTGCTAAATAATCTACTCCTAGTTCTTTCAACATTTTTGCCATATCCCTTATTTCTAGAAAGTTTTCTTCAAGCAAGAGGCATTGAATACCAATAATAAAATCTTCACGCCCATACATTTTCTTGTATTTCACAAGATGCTGAATATTTTCTATAACCTTATCAAAGTCTTTCTTTTGTGTTCCATGTATTTGAGAATAATTATCTCTAGTTCCAGCATTCATACTAATTCTTATCCAGGAAAGATTTTGTGCCAAACTTTCTGCTTTTTTAGCATTGAGAAGTCTTCCATTAGTATTTAAAGCAATATCAATACCTTCTGCCTTAGTCTTCTCGACCATTTCAACACAGTCTTTATTCATCAATGGATCACCGTCACCCGCAAAAAATATAGACTTAACGTCAACTTCTTTTAACTCTTCCACTAAAGACATATATCGCTCAATAGGAAAATAAATAGGCTTAAATTCTTTATAGTGATAGACGCAAAAGGTACATTTGTGATTGCACATCGAAGATGGACTAAAGGCTACATATATTGGGGCAATATCCATCGGATTGGACATCCAATCTTCAACACGGTCTAAATGATTTAGAAGTTTATTGCCGTCTAATTGTAATTTAATTCTATCGCTTTCATTTCGCATATATTATTTCCTACTAGATAATTGTAAATTTCATTAATCACATCAGCTTCTGTTTTTTCTTCTAATACTATGGCTTTCCCTTTCCCATACATTTCAACGTGATTAACATTTGTTGGACCAAATAAAGCAATGACCTCTTTATCTAAGGCTAAACTAAGGTGCAAGCCTAAACTATCTAATGTTACTAGACTCCTACATTTAGCCACCCAGTTTATATACTCACTCAGGTCATCAAAACCTTCTTGCCAGCTAACTCTTAATTTGGGTGATAATATTATCTCCAACTCTTTCCAAAACTTCGTCCCCAGTGCTTTTGACGGCCATTTTTTTCCAACCTTCCAGTTAAATCCCACATCATATATTTGTTTTTTCTTTTGATATGGAAAAATATATTTTTCACCTGTCCAGGATTTTCCAAGCATAAAAGCGAGTTTATGTTGAAAGCTCATTTGTTTATGATTAACACGCTTTAAATACTCATTAAAATTATATCTATTTCCATCTTCACACCTCACTTGTAAAATATTCTTTTTAAAAACAAAGCCAACAATATTTCTTTCTAAGCCTTCAGTGTTTAAATGCTGTTTTTCAAGGTTGATAATTTTGTCATACTTTGTAAGTTCTATTTGATTGAAGTCAGTAAATATATTTTTAACACCTGTTTTTTCTACAAACCTTCTTCCCTCATTTGAACACAACCAGTCAACTTCATCGCCCTTATAATAATTTAAAATAAATGTGCATCTCAAAACATCTCCAAGACTTACGATGGAATTAGCTTTCTGCTCATTAAATACTTCGGCATGACCTGTTTTTATGATTAATATCTTCTGCACATTTACACTCATATTTTACGTCTTTATCTTTAAGTAGTAATATCCTATCAAAAGATAAACGTTTTTAAACAAGAATGATTTCATGTCTACAACAAATGACAAAGCTAATAAGAACACTTGCGCAACGTGTAAATCACGTCATTATTCTCAGCATTATGCCCATCATAACGGCTATTCACTTTTAAAATGTAAACGCTGCCATCTTGTCTATCTATCTCACTACCCTAATAATTTATTCAACTTTCTAGATATCGTAGAAGATAAAGATAATAAAGAAGTTGAGTTTTGGAGTACCCCACATTATTTACAAAAATATCGTCCAGTTTTTCAGAAGTTTTTTACTCAAAGGTTGACTAGAATTAATCAATATAAAAGATATCAAAAATTAAATATGCTTGATATTGGAATTGGCTTTGGTGGGTGGACAAATTTTTTGACCGATCAAGGTTACAACTGCTATGGTATTGACGTTGACTCCAATGCTATAAATTATTGCAAATCACAAAATATATCCTGTGAGGTTAATTCCTTTGAAAAGTTTCAAACAGATCAAAAGTTTTCTTTAATTTCATTATTTGATGTTTTAGAACATTTTGAGCATCCACAAGAAATGTTAATGAAAATTAAGAAACTCATGCACAAAGATTCTTTACTGTATGTACAAGTGCCTAATGTCTTAGGCTTAAAGTATCCTTACAAACATTCATTAGGACTCCCCTTTCACTTGTGGCAATTTGATCCTCGTAGTTTAAAATTCTTACTCGATCAGGCCGGTTTTGAAGTACTCAAATTTTGGACTGGGTCACAGGGAATAATAGGTGAATATGAACGTGGTGGTCCATCACTTTATGTTCAAACAATGTGGAAATTATCACAAATTTTTAAACGTGGAAATCGCATGCAAATGCTAGTAAGAGTTAAATATGAATAAGGTTACTCTTCCTTCACACTATAACTACATTGGTATTTTTCTTACGCTTGGTTGTAACTTAAGTTGCAGCTACTGCATAAACCACACTGTAGGTCTCAATCAAAAAAGGAAACACTTAAATGCACAACAATGGATAACTGGGCTTAAGAGAATTAAAGCTCAAACAAATCTTCCCTTTAGTCTGCAAGGTGGTGAGCCTACAATCCATCCTGGAATCTATGATATTTTAAATGGTCTTAATCACCCTGTTGATTTATTAACAAATCTTCAGTTTTCAGCTGAGAAGTTCATAAAAAACGTATCTCCAAACATATTTTCAAGAAATCTGCCTTACCCGGCTATACGAGTAAGCTACCATCCTGAAACAATGGTCTTTGAAGAACTCATAAATAAAGTTTTATTACTTGAATCACATGGCCACTCCATTGGCCTTTTCAGTGTTGACCATCCTAAATATAAAAATCATATATTAGAGGCTAAATCTTTTTGTGAAAAAAATAATATATTTTTCAAAACAAAGCCCTTACTGGCCAAATTTGATGGAAAAGTCTATGGCGATTACCATTATAAAGATGCTTGTTTTTCTGATCACCTCAAAACATGTGAGTGTAAAACCTCTGAATTACTGATCGACCCCTATGGGGATATCTACAGATGTCATCACGACCTTTATAATAAAATTAATCCACAAGGCAATATTTTAGACTCAAACTTAAGTATCAATGATACATTTAAAACATGCCATTACTATGGTAATTGTAATCCTTGCGATATAAAAATTAAAAATAATCGTTTTCAACAATTTGGTCACGCCTCAGTTGAAATCCGAAATATAAAATAGTGCTACCATTCATTAGAAACGACTGTAAAATTATCACAGTTTTGACATAAACTTGAACTACTATTCTCACGTGCTTTCTTTAACTCTTTTCTGAATTTTTGATAGCGTTCTTGTTTCCAAATATCTCGTATATGCATCTGTTGAATATTACCCATTGTTTCAGTTTGATTAAAGTCTTCATAGCACGGAAGAACATTTCCCTTGACTGTAACAACTGTAAAAACCTGGGCTATCATACATGGAAATTTGGAATAGTTTTTTTTCGTTCTATTTTCTAAATGAGAAAGAAGCCCTCCTCTATTATTTAACTCAATCTGTGTATATGAATTATATATCACCTTCTTTTTATTTTCATCTGATAACTTTTTCATTGTTTGATCAAAAACATAGTTCTCTTTCATCTTTTCATGCTTTGTGATACAAAAATAATCAACACCCTTCTCAATTAATTCCATCGTTCTCTCATAATTTAGAAACAAGCCATTAGAATAAATTTGAAGCCTTGCTTTAGGAATATACTCTTTAAGAAGCTTTACAAACAAGTCTAGCTTTGAGCAAAGTAATGGCTCGTTATAAAAATGAAATGAGACAAGCCCTTGATAATCCAGATCCTTAAGTTGTTGCATTAACAATTCAAAAAGTTCTGTTTTCATTTCACCCTGCTCAATTCTTTCATAAGACGAATTTGGACAATAGCTACATGAAAGATTACAACCATGATTAATTTCTATTTCAATTAAATTAAACATTTTTTCTTTCATGACTCAATCCACCTCCACTTAATACGAGGTGAAAGGTCATTCTCCTGTTTTTCATTGCTATAAATGCATATATTTACGGTAGAAGGTAGGCAAGTTTCCAAGAACCTAACTGTGGATACAAGTGAACGATTCCAAAAACAAAAAATAATTTTTTCCGCAAATTTGAATTTTATAATATTATTTTTCCACATGAGCTCATTGAGCTTTATAAATTCCACGTCTTCCATTGCAGTATTATCATTCATAATCTTTTCCACAGCATCTTTTGCATAACTGATTTTTTCACTCATATCATTAATAATGATAAAAATTTTTGGACTAGTTTTTTCGCCTGAGCCAAACTTTGCCTGAAAGCTTTCAAAAAACTTTCTACCATTTTTATCTGCATAAAACTTATTTGCTTGACCTCGAGCTAAATATAAAGTTGGTGTACCATACTTTTCTATAAATTTTTTTCTTATCTTATCTATTTTTTTTATGGAAAGATAAACTTCATTATTTTTCACTTTGGCTTTATCATCTTTGATTATGCTTCTATTCTCCCAATTCTTATAAATCCAACTTGCAGCATATCTACACCTATACTTTAAAGCAATTTGCTCTCCAGATGATTCAATTAAATAAGATGAAGGTACCTTTAAAACATGACTTCCCTCTACCTCTTTATATCCTCCCCAATTAGATAAGAGACAAGGCCATCCATGCTCTTGAGCCTCTGCAACACTTACACCATAGTCCTCACAATTATATGTTGAAAAAGATACATAAAGCTTATTTGCAAATTTCATCTTTCTCCATTCTCCCTGTTCCACTTCAGAAATGACTTCAGGTTGGATTAACCAATCAAGATTACCCATAAGCTCAAAAAGTCTTTTCTCAAAGTTAAACTGATCCTCCTTTAAAGAATAGATGCTTGAAACGTTATCCGTATTACCAATCAAATAAAGTTTTATTTTCATTGCGAAATTTTTTTGGAGATAATATGTTATATAAACGAGTGCTTCAATATTTTTAGATTCTGATATTCTTCCGGCATAGACGAACGAAATCTCTTCATTCTTGCGGGGAAAAACTGCAATATCATCTGCTTTAGGATAGAGAGCATAACGAGGTATGACATTAATGGTTTCATCTGGAATACCAATATCTTCCACAAGAACTCTTTTTACACTATTACACAAAACCCAGAAGCGGACGCTATGAGAAACCCAATTTCCACTTTCAAAAAATCTTTGTAAGAAGCTGCCAAAAAATACTATATCAACAAACTCCTCTGGCTGTTCATAATTACGACTGCCTTCGATTGAGTCTACAATCCAAGGCTTTTTAATACCATAGTTATTACTTAAGAAATCTTTTACTCTAGCCTCTAAAGCCTCAATACTCTTATAGCACAAGTCTTCATATATTCTATCAATAACTCTAATCTGCATATACATCCATAAGTTTCATATAATATTTTTTTTTGCCAGCTGAGCTCAAACTCTTAACTAGAGGCATTATTATTCTCATAGATCTTGCTAATTTTACTGGAGAGAGATTGTCATAATAGTATTCTAGAATTTTTTCTCTTTGCAACTCTGGTAATGAGGCCAAAGAATAAACGGCTGGAAAGCGTAAAAAATCTAGAATAATTTTTATTCCCCTCTGGTCAACAAAGTCAATTATATGATTAATCTCCTGCCAGTTTTTTTGCATAACCAAAAAGTGAACAGATAATCCCATTGATGTTTTATTTTCATTCATTCTTTCTTTTTCATATGCCACAAAATCATCAATTGTTTGCAAAACAGTCTTAAGCCTACCCTTTTTTCTAATTTCGGAATAATTTTTGGATTCAAGGCTATCAATACTTATATGAATATTTTTGACTTTAATTTTATCTAATGCCTCTTTAATTTTTTTATTAAATCGCCAATGGGCATTCGTCGTAAATGACCAAAGACAATCTTTATTGATACCACTTATCTTATCAATCAGTTTATATGTATCTTTTTGAAGAAAAGGTTCTCCTGATAACAGCTCGACTTCTTTTATATAAGGGAATATATCCTTTTGAGCTTTATTCCAAAAATTTCCTTTATCGTAATATCCATTTGGCATTTTCCAAACATCGCACATGACACATTCAAGATTACACTCACCATTTAAATTTGCCGTAAATTTTTTCATGGGAAACTCTTGTTTAATATTTAACTCTACATCGTCAAAATATTCATAATTTGTTGCGCCTAAATGGCAAAAGTCCTCATTAATTTCTCTACGGCATATCTCTACATTGCCACTTAAGAACTCGTTGCGCCATTTTTGTAGATATTCATTATTCCATATTTCTTCCAAGCTATTTTTTTCTAAATCTCCAACTATATGTTCCGTACCTTTTTGTCGACATACACCGACCTTTCCCCCTGGATTACAAATTAAGTTCACAAAAGGAACCACACAAAAGTTCTCTGGCAAGTCACGTTGCTTAAATAAATTAAGAACTTCTTGTGGTGTCTTTGAGTTTTTTGAGTGCATTCTTCAACCTAGTTTTATATGATTAGATCATAGCTGTTTTCTTAAACTAGCTCAAATTTTTTCATCCTTTACAACCAGGGGCGTCACATGAGAGATAATCAGCCTTTATCATACGATTTAAAATATTCACATCCACTTAATGATATTCATTTTATCAACACAAAAATGATTGAGTTTAATAACGAATGTCTTGGTCTTCCAGCCAATACACCGGGACCACAGCCTCTTTCTATAACTGTTAAGAACCAGTCTGGTGAGGTAATCGCAGGCTCCTACGCAAGTGTTTATTTTAACGTTTTGCATATTTATACTTGCTGGGTGCACAAAGACTATAGACGACAAGGAATTGGAACTCAGATAAAGAATGAATACGAAAAGCTTGCCCATAAACTAAACTTTCATACAACAACACTTGAAACCTACTCCTTTCAACACACAAATAGTTTTTATCACAAATTGCGCGTCTTATTTCAGTTTAAAATTAAGGATTCACCAAAGGGCCATTATAAGTATTTTCTTTCTTACCGACTTAAGCACAATAGAGGGTTTTTTTCTACGCTTACGGAAAAATTGAAAGATATTTTCATTAGACATTAATATACATAAAAATAAAAGATTTATGATATCTCAACATAATTGCTAATGTTATTAAAAGGTATCCTACGTATTTTATATAATCCTTTTTTGTTAAAAGAATTCTATTTTCATAATGTTCTACTATTAACACTAAAACTACACCAAAGTAGATGATTAAAAAATCTGCTTGCAAGAGATTGTTTACAAATGGCCCACTCAGATCAAAAACATTTTTTAGTGATGAATAAAGGTGTCCACTCTCAGGTTTTAATAATAGCCCTCCACCTAAAATCATTAATAAAACAAAGCCTAATCTTTTTACAAAAAGTGGTAACTTTATATTTATATTTCGTTTCTTTAATATTTCATAAATTATATGTATCCCCCCCCAGTACATTCCTAGATAGAAAAAGCCGATGCTAATTGCATGCCAAAAACCAAAAATTATATAAACTAAAATCAGTGCTGCATAGATATTTTTGGTCTTTAATAATGCAGGAAAGAACACAAAATCTCTCATCCAAGATGTAATTGATATATGCCATCTTTGCCATAACTCTGTAGGATTAGTGGCTAAATAGGGTCGATTAAAGTTTCTCGTTATTTCGATACTAAATATTTTTCCAATTCCTCGTGCGATATCTGCATAAGCTGATAAATCGAAATATACGACGACAAAGCCTAGTACCAACATTAAAAAATATTCAACACCAAAATACTCATGTGGTGATTGTGAAAATGCCAAGTAAGTTTCATAGATTCTATCGGATACAACAACTTTTTTAAAATAACCCAAACCAAGTAAAAAAACTGCATCTAATACTTTGATATCTTTAATGAAAAAATTTTTTTGTAGCTGTGGGATAAGTTTTTCGGCCCTTTCTATGGGCCCAGCACTTAGCTGAGCATAAAAGGAATTAAAACACAAAAAGTCCATAAAGCTTGAAACAGGGGCAAGCCTTTTCCAATAAACACTAATATTATAAGCTAAACATTGAAAAGTATAATAAGAAAGTCCAATGGGGATAAGTAAGCTATCAGACTTATACAAGCCTAACCACTTATACACAAACCATACACCTATTAAAACTATAATATTTATAGCAAAATATAAATTGCGTTTTTCTTTATTTTGTTGTTTATCAGTCAACCTTGCAAAAAAATATGAAACAACAACGAGAAATAAGAAGATGACAAGAGGTTGATAACCCCACGATCCTATAAAAATCAAGCTCGATATAGATAAAATCAATTTCTTATATTTTTGGGAAACACACCAAAATACGATACAGCTTGAAATCAAAAAAATAATAAAACTTAAAGAGGTTAAATTCATTCTAGTCTATTATATACTCACTTGGTTTTTTTAGATGAAGAAAATTAACAGGGCTATACGAAGCACCATATGCGCCACAGTTTAAGAACACAATTTTATCTCCAACTTCTAATTTAGGCAATTGAATATCAACTGCTAGAATATCTATCGGAGTACAACTTGGTCCAGCCACAGTGTATGTTTCTTCCAATTCTTTTTTGCCAACAACTTTAATCTTGTAATTTCTCTTTATAATTTGCCCAATTCCTGCAACAGCAGCATTACAACTAAGGCCCCCATCAACAATTACAAACTGCTTTCCATAGCTTGTTTTAATATCGATAACACTCGTGACAAAAACACCTGCAGGTGCAACCAAAAATCGTCCAGACTCAACTGTATTGACATGCTTTTGTTGATAAGGCTTACAAATGTCTATTTTCCCAATTTTACTATCATCTTGTCCACTATAGTACCCAATAGCAAATCCACCACCAAGATTAACTCTTTTTATATTTAGTCCGAATTTTTCTGCTAATCTTTTAGAGTCAAAGTGAGCCCGGTGAAGCTTTTCTTCTAACTCTTTATGATCAAAAACTTGTGATTTTAAAAAAAAATGAAATCCTTCTAGCTCTATAAGATGACTATCTTCTAAAAAGTCGAAAATCTCTTGTAGGTTATCTTCATCAATTCCAAACTGAGAAGGCACTCCCCCCATGACAAGACTTCCACTCGTTTCTTTTGAATTAGGATTTATTCTTATTAGTATTTTTTGTTTTTTCTTTAGATTATTTAGAACCTCACTTAAAACTTTTACTTGTAATAATGATTCACATATAATGTGACCAACGCCACTTTCTACCGCATATTTCATATCCTGATATGTTTTAGCCGGACCAACAAAACTGATTTTTTTTGAATCGATACCTGATCTTAAAACAAGAGAAATTTCTGCGATGGATGCACAATCAAAAAAAACATCAAAATTGTTAAGCCTTTTGATGATCTTCTCATTTGAATTTGCTTTAACTGAATACACGATATCTATATCGTTGCCCAAGCAAGTCCTTAGCTTTTTATATTGTTCATCAATAAAACTTAATTTATAAACATAGGCTGGTGTTACAATATTTGGAGACTTAACTTTTTCAATTTCTTTATCTGTCCACATATTTTTCTCTTAACTTTTCTCTATTGATTTTTCCGTTACTGTTGAATTCAAAACTTGCACAAATCACTTCAAACTCGGTAATCTGCGATGGTAAGATATTTTTTATTTTTACTTCATCAATCTCCACATCATCTTGATAGATTATAAAAAGTTTATTTTTATAATAGTCACATATAAAATTCACCTTTAATTCATCCACTAAAAGATTTTGAAGCGTCACAAGAGAAAATCGTAGATCATTTATTTTTACAATATCATCCGCTCTTCCACAGAATTTATAATATTCTCCTATCTTGATAAATCGATCACCTGTTCTTATCGTTTTACTTGCTTTAATCAGTTCACCTTCATTTACTCTATAAAAAGCATTCATCATCCCTGCTCCAGAGTGATATAATTCATTATCCTCCCCAATTGTCACTTGTACACCCTCTACCACTTTACCCGTCACACCTACTGTATTTTTTTCTAATACTGTCCATAAACTTCGCGATGTTTCTGTTTGTCCATATGTCTTGATCACAGTTAATTCTTCAGGCTTAAATTTAAGAATTTTTTGTTGTAGACACTCTGTTATTTCCCCACCAGAAATGGTCATAATCTTTGTTTGATCTAAATATTTTTTCATTTTTTTTGCTAAATTTTCTTTTTCAATTTGAATCCATGTTCTAGGTGTGGCCACATAATGAGTAATCTGTTTTTTATTCATTTCTGTAAGTAAGTGAAAAGCTGAAATAATATTCATCACAAATAACTTTTTAACATACCCATACGATGCAATAAATTGATAAAACCCCAATTCATGATTTAAACTTAGGCAACATAAAGAATTAGAGTCCCTATTAAGTTTAAAAATATTGCGATCATTTTCCACTCTCCAGTTCATAGTTGTTTTATCGACACAGACTAACTTTTTTACACCCCTCGTTCCTGATGTAAAAAACATCCATCCCCAACTCATCTGTTTTTCAGATGTGTCTCCCACAATTGTATAATATTTTTTTGTAATTTTTGCTGGTTGCTTCTTTTGTGGAGGCTTTATTTTTTTTGATATTATCAACTTATCAAAGATATTTTGTAAATTATTCAGTTTAATTCTATCAAGGTCCTCTGTTGATAAAAGTGACCCAATGATGTTTTTATGCAGACAGGCTATGATAAATTGCATTTTATCAAATTTTTCATCACTTATTAAAAGAACCTTTTCTCCAGGTTTTGCACTTATTAATTCATCAAACCACTCAAGTGATAGTTTTTCAAAATCATTCCATGAATAATCTTTATTATTCCAGTTTAACATTTGTTTGCTATTTTATTTTCAACATATTGGGTAATTTGATCTAGCGAAGAAAAGTTATTTGGCGTCACCTCACTAACTAAGACTTCGACATGATAGTTATCCTCGATAAATTTTATCAATCCCAACATATCCATTGAGGTTATTTCACCACTTGAAATTAAGTCCTTATCATCAATGAACTCATCCTCAGAGATATTTTGAAAATGCTTTATACTGAGAATATATTTTCTTAGCTCTTCTTTCATTACACTTATTAGTCTATAATTGATTCAATACATATGAAAGTACTAATTCATCTCATTATTCTGACTTTTTTTGTAGAGATTGGTTTTCAACTATCATCTGTTGGAACAAATTTTTTTGATCAACTGGCAAAAGTCTTCTCTCAAAAAAAAGAAAAAAACTCTATTTTAATTATAGGGGATTCTGTACTTAGCGACTTTAAACGCTCTTTTAATATGGCCATCACTTCTAAAAATGCTCAAAAAAAATTTGAACTCAATCAATACTTAAGACCTTCAATGACTATCAATAATGTTGAAAATAATATTCAATCACTTTTGCAAAAGTATTCTCCAAGTCTCATTATTATGATGGTCGGTAAAAGTGATATTTATTC
>PAKC01000045.1 GCA_002706205.1 Halobacteriovoraceae bacterium | reverse complement strand
AATTAACTTTTTTTGATATTTAGCTCTGTTGGCAAAGGCTTGTTTTGACCAATTTTCGGAAACTTTAAAAACTGAATTGCCATCGTCATCTCCCACAATTAACGACTTCTTTGAACTTCTAATTATTCGTTTTTTAATCCACTTCACTATTTTAAACTTCAAAAAATTTTTAAACAATTCCATCCTGATGCTATATTTTTTAATCTTCCCAGCGACGTTAAAGCAGCGGCTTACCTGGCCAAAAGATTAAAAATCTCCAAAATTGTTTATCGTAGAGGGATGCCTCATCCCATCAAGAAAAATCTTTTAAATTCCTTTGTCTATCAGCAATTGACTCATATTATAACCAATTCTGAAGAGGTAAAAAAATCAGTTATTCAGTTTTTTCCAGAACTGTTAAAAAAATGCGTTATTATTTATAATGGAGTCAATCCTAGACCATATGAAAAAAAAGTTTTAAGTCCTAAACTTAGAGTCGGTAATTTAGGAAGACTCGTCGAACAAAAAGGTCAACAGCACCTCGTAAATGTCGCCAAATATCTTCGTGAGCAAAATATTGATTTTGAACTTCTTATTGGCGGAAAAGGTCCTAAATACGATGAACTGGCTCAAAAAATTAAAAATGAAAAACTTCAAGGCCAAGTCAAACTTTTAGGACATATTGATCCCCATCATTTTTTTTCTCAAATAGATTTATTTTTATTTCCAAGTCACTTTGAAGGTTTGGCAAATGCACTCATTGAGTCACTTAATTATAGCACACCGGCCATTTGCTTTAAAACAAGTTCTATGCCAGAAGTCATCCAACACAAAGTAAACGGTCTACTCGTACCTCCCTTGGATGAAGTTGCCATGGCAAAAGCTATTATTCGTTTAAAAGATGATCCTAAATTATATGAAAAAATACAATCTATGACGCTTAAGACTGTCCATGATAAATTTATCTATGAAAAAGCTATCAAACAAGTTGAGGCGATTATAAATGAATAAAAAAATCTTAATTATCCAAACGGCTTTTATTGGTGATGTTATATTGGCCACCAGTTTGATTGAAAAGCTCAAAGAGTTGCGACCACAGCTTCAAATCGATTTCTTACTGAGATCAGGAAATGAAACACTACTTGAAACATCTCCTCATATTAGAAAAATATGGATTTGGAATAAAAATAAAAATAAATTTTTAAATCTTATCAAACTTATTTTTCAAATCAGAAAAGAAAAATATGATTATGTTATCAATATTCAACGTTTCTTAAACTCAGGCTTAGTCACAAGTTTTTCAGGAGCAAAATGCAAAGTCGGCTTTAGCTCAAACCCACTAAGTTTATTTTTTTCACATAAGGTTGAACACAAAATTCCTCATGGAACTCAAGAGGATTTTTTTCATGAAGTTCAAAGAAATTTTCAATTGGCCCAAAAATGTTTCACTGACCTCCAAATGCCTAAGGCCAAAGATCTAGCTCCCAAACTATATTTCACTGAACAAGATTATAGCAAAATAAAAAAATTAGCTTCACAAGATAAATATTTTGTTATTGCCCCAGCAAGTGTCTGGTATACAAAACAATGGCATATTTCGAAATGGACTGAATTAACTCAGAAACTCACATCAATTGCCCCAGTTTATATTATTGGTGCCCCCTCAGATCAAAAATTTGTTCTTCCTTTAACAAATATCCCTGAGACGATAAATGTTTGCGGGAAATTAAGTTTAAGAGAGTCTGCACTTCTTATGCAAAATGCACATCGTGTTTTCGTCAATGACTCAGCTCCTTTGCATCTGGCCAGTTCAGTAAACGCCAAAACGACGGCCATTTTTTGCTCAACTGTTCCGGAGTTTGGCTACTCTCCTTTGAGTGCCAACTCAACTATCATTCAACGAAATCCCCGTCTTGAATGCATGCCTTGTGGTCTTCATGGCCATAAAAGCTGCCCTCAAGGTCATTTTAAATGTGCTCTTGACATTGAAACAACTAAAGTCCTTAAAACTGTTGAATCTTTCGAAAAGTAATATTGAGCCTTTCGGTATGAACTTTTAATCTTTTTGGCAAAGAATGTTTCCAAAACTCTTGGGTCTGCCCTTGCATGATTAGTAAATCACCACAACTGAGTTCTATTTTAACCTTATGTCCTTTTTGATGACGAAAAAAAAAGTCTCGTGTCGCTCCAAAGCTTAATGAGGCAATCAGTGGCTTCACCCCTAATTCTTTTTCATTATCTGAATGCCATGACATATGATCAGTACCAGTTCGATACAGATTAACGAGAGCTGAATTAAAATAGTCTGGCCTCTCTAAAAAGGTTTCAATTTCTTGCTTTAAAGACATAACACTTGGACTCCAGCCAACAGCTTGCATTAGTATATTAGAATAGCAATACTTAATCCCTTCGTCTCCCTCCCAAGCCACTTTCCTAGCTTGCTGATAAGTTTTTCCAAACATTTTTATTTTATCATTGCGCCATTTGACTTCTTGCTTGATTTGCTCCAGTAAATTTTGTTCTTGAAATAAACCTTTATAAAGATAAGCTTCTCCATCATATGGTAATAAATTATTTGCTAAGGATTTCAACTTCTACTCGCCTATTTTTCTGTGCCTCTTCAGAGTACTGATCATTCGTAAGATGAATAGGGCGGTTTGCTCCATACCCTAAACACTGCAAGCGTTCAGGAGCAATACCATATCCCTCTAACATTTTACAAACTGCTTTGGCCCTTCTTCCCGACAAATTATATATATCATCGGCTTTTCCTTGCTCTATAGCTTTTTTCGTTTCATAAATATGCCCAGAGACCTCTATTGTTACCTTGGGATTTTTCATCAAAAACTTTGCAAGGTCTGCTACTTCCCGACTGGCATAAGGCTCTATAGGACGCTCTGTTCCTGGATAAAAATGAACATTTTCGAGGCGAATACGACTTCCGACTTTGTAGTCCAAATAAATTGGATTTAATTGTTCACTTTGATCGTTCACAAAGGTATTTTTTATTTGCTCCACTTTTTTATTTAACTCAGAAACTTTCATTTTCTGCTGCTCTAATTGACGTTCAAGTTGTTCTTTTTCATTTTTAGCAGTTTCATTTGCTCTAGCAAGATCTACTTTCAAAGACTCTATTTTCATTTTATAGGTTATTTCATCTTCAAAAGATCCTTGATTTTCTTTTAATCTCATCATTTGGGTCTTAAGCTCAACAATCTCTTTTTGTAGCTGACTTATATTATTTTTTAACTTAACTTCTTGATTAGAATCAAGCGTCATCATATTACTTTTTTGCTTGGCCACCTTTAAATTTCCAGCGGCTTCATTTTCTTTTTTTTGATTCACCAAAGCAATGATCGCCACAATAAGAAAGACTCCAAGTCCAGAAGCAAATAAGTCGACAACCGAGGCTGAAAAAATATTAACTTCTCTATTCTTCTTTGAACGCAACATTATGCTCTCTCAATAATTTTATTGATAAGATTATCTAGAATGTATTTTCCATAGTCATTAATCAAATTCTCTTCTTTGGCTTCAAGATGTTGGGTAAAAAACTGTAAGATAACAGATAAAACAAGGGCCAATAATGTCGTATTAAAAGCAATCCCAAGACTTGAGGCCATATTTGTTAAAAGTTCAGGATCATCAAGGCTCCCTCCCCCTAGCCGGCTTACGGCCAAACCAATACCATAAACAGTCCCCATAAAACCGAGAGAAGGAATAAGCCAAATGAGATATTTAAGTTTATTATAACGTAACTCTACAGTATGCAAAAATAACTCTAATTGTTTTGAAAGAAAGTCAGAGGTTAAAGCAATAGAATGATTAGTTCTAAACTGTAACCCAATCTGGAGAATCATATAAGGAAGTATTCCCATCTTATCATTTGAATCTAGTTTTGATTTTTTAATAATCTGAGTTAAAACATGGTCATCAATAATGACTTCGAACTCTTGAGGCAGATAATCATTTTTCTTATATGATTCTAATTGCTCAATCTCCTTTTTCAATCTAAAAATATGCATCATACCTAATAAAAAAAAGACCCACATTATATCTTGAAATGTTAAAGACAGGTTTAAATTCGTTTTGCCAATAAACATATTTGACCAAAAATCTGGTAAGAGACTAAAAAAAACATTGAGAATAATAACTCCCAAGCTCCCCATCACAAGATATTTAAAAATAAGTTTATAATCAGGCTGACTCATCAAGAATAGCTCCACAACAATCACAGTGAATTTTGGCCTTTGAGAGAACTGTTCCACATTCTGAACATCTGCGTAATCCAATATTTTTTACTCTCTTAGCAATATCTTTTTTGTCTTTCTCTCTTAATAAAATAAAATCATCAATTAGTTTTTTAACTTCAATAGGGCCAAAGGAATGACCTAACCGAATTTGAGTTTCTGGCTTAATTTTCGCACTCTTAATGCGTTTAAATTCTCCATTATGTAATACGAAGGTTCCTTTAGAGGAATTAAGGTCCTCTATTAAAACACTTTCCTCAGAGAAGTATATTTTAACATGAACACGACTTATAGAATGATCATCAATTTTAACGTCACAGCCCGAACTACTTCCTACTGTGAATTGATAAGTCTCTGATGTTGAGAGCATAGAAAACCTCTTATAAATACATTTTACTCACTCCATTATCGGTCATTTAAGCGTTTCGCCTTACTTCCCCAGCTAAGTGTCTGATTTCACGATAAAGAGTAGCGAAAAATGATGGCAAAACAATGATATACACTTTGTTTTTGCTGCTATTAACAGAAGTTAAATACATTTATCTCGCAAGAGGATAAAACTTTTAGATAAAAATTAAAGCGAGGAGATTATGCAAGCCGTGGCCAATATACGATTGTTAAGACATCAAAAAGAAATGTTAAAAACTATTTTTCAAATTTTTTTTAAATGGCTAAGACCATCTAAAGGTGCCATTCAGCTTAGTAAGCTACAATGCTCAAATCACAATATTCTCCCCAAAGAAAAAATAGTCCTAGCTTACCATCAGTGGCTTCAATGTCATCAACGTTATCATAAAACGATTGCTCCTCACCTTTTTCCACTTTGGTCTTACCCGAATCTCTTTAAACTTGGAGAAAAGCTCAATTTGCCTTTACACAAAGTTCTCAACCAGGGATGTAAAATGATTATTAATCATGATATTCCCTTAAACTCTCCCCTTAATACAAAAATTGAAATATTCGATATGAAAGACTTACCTAGTAAATATCGTATCAATCAACGCATCACCACGTCCACAAAGGATCACCATGATGCACTTATCTCAGAAATTTACGCCGTTATTCTTAAAGACACTAAATCCATTCTTTCTAAAAAAAGAAAGTCATCAAAAATTGATACTGATAGCTTAACTTTCCTAGCACGTAAAAAAATTCAAAAAGCAGATGCGCAAAGTTATGCTTATTTATCTGGAGACATAAATCCAATCCATTTAAGCCAAAAAATTGCCAAGCTTATGGGTCTGAAAGGTTCTATAATGCATGGTTTTGGGCTTTTTGCTATGATTTATGAAATCTTAAAAGAAAACAATTTCAATGTGACAGAAATAGATATTAAGTTTTTAGCTCCCGTTTACCTAGAAAATGATATTGAAGTCTTTATTCAGGCCAAATCTGAAAATCAATATCAATTAAGAGTCTTAGACTCTGAACATAAAGTCACCCACTTAGGGGGAAGCTTTAAAATCAAACATTAATCTAAGCGCCTAGCCTAAAACGAAGCATAAAAAAGGGAAGTCTATTGACTTCCCCTAACCAAAACTATTTGAGTCATAACCTATAAAACTGATTCTGGCAGGTTTGATAGTTACAAACCCAGTTCAAAGCTTTCTAAGTTAAGCTCAATTATATTGAAACTTTTCTTTTTAACTAACTTTTAAGTGCGAAGTTATTTAACTCAAATTCATAAAAAAGAAAAGAGTTTTTTTAAAAAAAGTGTAATTTTTTATTGGCTAACGCAATAGATTCGTAAAGTTTCATTACAATTTTTTGGAATTGCTTCTATCCACTGAGATGTGGCACTGGAAGATTGGCCAGAAAAGCCGGATTCAGAAATTAAACTACTAGTCCAATTTGAGCAATTCGTATTCAAACTCCCCCCATCACTACCAGTTCCACCCCAAACATTATCGTTTACGATATTGCCATTCTCATCCAAATTAACTTCATTAAGGAGGTCAGTCGAGTCAGTATTCCAAAGTGCTGAGCCAGAGTTTGCCACCAGATTTTGCTGACCAGAGGCATCGACAGTATAAATTGCCCCAGAAAACACCAAACGCTCATTTTTAGCGGAGTTCGTATTATCACTAATGATAGCAGAGTAAGTTCTCACCAAACCCGCTTGAGAAGCGAGATTTTTACAAATTGAGTCCGCTCCTGAAGTTCCTCCCAAGTTTCCAGTATGAGTACTAGAACTGACAAAGATTCGATGAGAGCTAACAGAAACCCCATCACTGCCTTCACCATCACCAGCTGCTTCTCCACAGGAAGTTATGATTAAACTCAAACTTAAATAGATCAATAAATAAAAAAACTTCATCAAATTAAGTATAGTCACAAATAAAGAAAAGGGCAAAAAACTGCCCTTTTCTTTATTATTCATCGCTATAAATATTTAGTTTTATGGAACTCTGGCAAACCAACTGATGGCATTTCTATAAGCAGCTTTAAGCTCTCCATACAGCCACTCTGTTCTTTCTTCACCTTGAAGTTCGACATTCTTAACTTGCCATGGTTGCCAATAAAAAACACTCGACTTTATTACATAGCAATCTTCGGCCATTTGATGTTCTCTATAATCACTATATTTAAAAACTTCCGGACACGATTGCTTACTTTTGATAAACCGATCCGTCCACTCTCTTTCACCTTTTGGCCCATCCGTAAAGCTTCTATCTAAAACTCTTAGATCATGGTTAACCGTAATATAAGGAGCAATATGAAACCACCATTTATAATTATAATTTCGAATATATTTCTTAGTGAAAAAAAGCCAAATTTTACCAACTTGAATTTTTCTTCCCTTTATATATCTTTTATTTAATTCCCAGGCCCAAACATGAGCGCGATTAAAACATTGTGAACGAGATTTAGTGTCAGTTCTCATAGTTAAAAAAAGGTTTTTAGCAACGGCTTCAGATTCTACATTTGTAACATACGCATTTTTTAAGCTGGCCGTATTTTGTTCTCTATTTTTTTGTAATTCAAAATTCGACTTTATTTGATGAATTTCTTCCCTAAGAATTTTATCTGTTAACTGAACAGACTTAATTTGGCTTCTTTTTCCTAGGATATCATCAGTAGTGGTATCATTTTCGATTTTAAGATCAATCGCCACTCGATTTTCTAAAGCCTGGTATGAAAGCTCAATTAATTTTCTTTTACTCTGGTCAATTTCATAAATTCGCCCATCTGTGGCATAAATAAGATAAACTCCATCACTAGCAATTGGTTCATCAATTTCAACAACTCCAACTTCCTGTGCATAGACATGAAACACACTTAATAACATTACTAAAACAAGATTGAACATTCTCATTAATACTTCTCCCTTAGAAAAAAAATTAAGAATGTTCTAGATTTTCTTTAATTGAATGACAAATGAGCTTTGAGTTCCTTGTAAAAATTACCTTGACGCGGCTAACAAAAAAGGTCTTTGCTATAAATTTCTTTATAACAAAGAGCCTTCCTTTAGAACTATAAATTATTTCATTATCTTACGAATAATAAATCATAATAAGTTGGAAGCGGCCAATGATCCTCGGCTACATTTTCTTCTAAAAAGGCTATATCTTCAGCCATTTCTTCTGAGAGCGGTAATAATTCATTTGCAATCTTTTCAGCATCTTGAATTTCTTCACCTAACTTTTCAACTTCCTTCATCAGCTTTTCTGTTTTTTCATATAATGAAGTAGTTTTATCATTGATTTGCTTAAGTAAAATAGTATCAACTTTAGCTTCAATACCAACATCTTTCTGTTCATCAATTGAGTTGGCCAAAACACCTTTGTATTCAATCGTTGCAGGAAGGATATCTTTGTGAATGAGATTGACAAGCGTTCTAAACTCAATAATTCTGTGCTTACAATATCTTTCTACTCTAACATTAAAACGCATTGTCAGTTCATTTTCAGAATATATACCCAATTTTGTTAAGAAAGTATTTTTCTTAGAATCAGCAATAAGTTTAAGAGCATCTGCAGAAGTTCTTAAATTTGGTAACCCTCTTTTTTCAGCTTCTTCTTCCCATTCTTTAGAGTATCCATCTCCATTAAAAACAACTTTTTTAGCGTTATTATAAAGGTCTCTAGTTATGTCAATTAAGACTTCATTGACTTCTTTACCTTCACCTAACTCTTTTTCAATTCTCTCATTCATATCATTAAGGACATCAGTCACTGCACCATTTAAAATGGTCATAGGAATCCCAACATTTTGAGAAGACCCGACCGCTCTAAATTCAAACTTATTTCCAGTAAAAGCAAAAGGTGATGTTCTATTTCGATCAGTATTATCTCTAACAAGTCTGGCCAATTGGTCAGCACCAAGATCTAAAAAGCCTAAATCTTCCTCTGTATATTTTTTACCTGCAGCATAAGCTTCTAAAATTTTAGTTAATGTATCTCCTAGGAAAATTGAGATTATACTTGGTGGAGCTTCGTTTGCCCCTAAACGATGATCATTTGAATGTGAAGCAATTGCTGTTCTCAAAGAGCCACCATGTCTATTTAAGGCTTCACAAATAATTGCAACTGTGGCCAGAAAACGATAATTTGTATGAGGGCTATCAGTTGGCTCCAAAAGGTTACCCGCTTTAGATGATCCCATAGACCAGTTTAAATGCTTCCCTGAACCATTAATCCCTGCAAAAGGCTTCTCATGTAACAAACAAACAAATTCATGTTTAATGGCCACTGATTGAAGGACTGACATAACCATTTGATTTTGATCAACAGCAACATTTCCACTATTAAAAATTGGTGCTATTTCAAACTGCCCTGGTGCAACCTCATTATGTCTTGTTTTTGCTGGAATACCTAAACGATAAAGTTCAACCTCTACTTCTTGCATAAAGGCCATAACCCTCTCTGGTACAGTTCCAAAATAATGATCTTCCAACTGTTGATTTCTAGAAGTTCCCGCACCAAATAATGTTCTCCCTCCCATCACAAGGTCAGGTCTTTCGAAGAAAAGAGCTTTATCGACCAAAAAATATTCTTGTTCACATCCACAACTTACATCCACATGAGTGAACTTATCTTCTTCTCTACTCTTACCACTCGTTAAGTTTAAAAATTTCGTAGCAGCATTAGAAAGTTGTGTGATGGATCTTAATAAAGGAGTTTTTATATCTAAAGCATCTCCCAAATAAGATACAAAAGCTGTAGGTATCGTTAGTGTTTTTCCATTCTCATGAGACTTTAAAAAAATAGGAGAAGTTAAATCCCAAGAAGTATAACCTCTCGCTTCAAAAGTAGAACGAGAACCTCCATGAGGAAAAGAAGAAGCATCTGGCTCTCCTTGAGTAAGTTGAGAGGCAGATAGCTTTTCAATCGGTTGGCCGTTTTCAATTGATAAAAAAGCATCATGTTTCTCTGCAGTAGCTCCCGTCATTGGTTGAAACCAATGAGTAAAGTGAGTCGCTCCCTTACTTGTGGCCCAATTTAAAACTGCATTGGCAAATTTATCGGCCATTTCTTTTGTTAATTTTTTCTTTTTTAGTAAGACGTCTTGAATATCAGCCTTATCTTGCTTTGTAAGAATTTCTGACTTAGAAAAATCAAAAACATTCTCTCCAAAATATTCACTAACTCTTAGGGGGTTTCCATTTACATCACATGGAACTTCAAATTTCCTGGTTGGAATTTTAAATGTTCCCATTTTTGCTTGAACACGAACCGCTTTTGTCATTGTTTACTCCTTCCTTGATATATAAACACTTTTCTTAAACCTTCGGTGTACGATTTTATTATAGTCAATTTTAACTTTTTTCATATGTTAAAATTTAGATTTTTATTGAAAGTCCTTACGAAGTGCATTAGCGCAGAAGGCAAATCTTTTTTCGTCCAATACAAACCAAAATAGTTACGGATGTTTTGATTAATAAGGTCATCTTCTGGATTTAAAATTTCACGCTCTATTAATACTTGCGTGTTAGTTGAGCATTTTCCTGCAATAGAAACATTAGTCTCATAAGGCATAAAAGCAATACAGCCATAAGGCTTATGACCTAAGCCAATTCCGCACCCTTTTACTCCATTTTTATAGAAAGGACATGTATAATATCTTCTGAGTTCTTTGTCTCCACTTATATAAACCTCACGATCTAAGCGAAAATCCTTAATATTCTTTTTAAGCTTTTCAACTAAACTTTGATTTATAAGATTATTATTTAATAAATAAAAATAGACATCTAAAGCCTCTAGTGGAGTCACTCTCATTGAATTATAGGAATAAGTACAACAATGGCCCTTACAATTAAAACAATCTTGCTGTTTTGAAATTTTTTGATGCATTTGTTCGATTAGAACTTTACGTCTAATTTGTGCTGTATTTTCAGCATAACCAATATCTTTGATAAAGTTTGTAAGTTTCATCTTTATTAATTTCACTTAGGTTTGACTTGGATGATCTCAATTTAGCATAAAGCAAAATCCGAAGCAAGCATCAAAAAAACAACTAATTAGATACTTAATATCTCTATAAAATTTTCAATTTCAAACTTCAATAAACACCAAATGAAAACACTTTGCTATAAGATATGAAGGAGATTTATCCATGAATTTAAAAAAGTTTACTATTATTACTCGCAATGAAGCTCAGCAAATTGATGAAAAGACAAATATCTTAATCAATTTAGAGCATATTGTTTCTGTAAAGCCCATAAAACTATCGACTGCAAAAAGAGAAGTTATTGATGGGTATTGGATTAGACTTTCAAATGGAAAAAAATATCGCGCTATCCAAGTTCCTAAGCTTATTCTTGAAGAACTCAATCAAGATCTTCCAGCCATTAAAAAAAGTGATGAATTAAACAGCTCATTTAATTATCAATAGAGAAACTACTTAATCCCATGGCTCTCCCTCTGGCTCACATTCAACTGTAGGGTCCCGCCAGCACTCTTCACATTTATACGGTTGGTCTGAGCTACCTGATTGCTCATTAATAGTTCTTAACATTGTAGCTATAGTTGTGCGTGAAATATCTGCTGCCTTATTTCTTTTTAAAATAAATTTTGCAAATCGCCAGATTGAGCTAAAGTCTGATGTACTTGGAACCTCACTATATTTCACCAAATATTGAAAAATCGGTTTGGCCAACAAACGAGCAATAATTTTATTATTTACAATACCTTCCACCAGCGCAATTAAAGCCCCTTTATAGACTGAATAATAGGCATTAAGCACTTCGTTTTGCCCATTAGAATTATATGCATCAATATTATTATTCTGATCTAAATCAAATCTTAAAAGAGTGGATTCAACATTCAATAGTCCTGCGAAAACAGCAAAAGCATCATTAGCTTTTAGATACACCTCTTCCGTCTTTTCCGGATCATAATACATACATGAGCGAGTAAAGGACTCTGTTTCTGTAATAAAGGCCATAAACTCCTCGGAGTCCGTAATAGGATCGCCCTCAGGAATATCCGCAGTTAACTGCTGAAGATATTCATAGAGTAAAGGCATATACTCTGCCAAAGAACGCCCATCTCCTGGTATTTTAGTTTCAATGACCTTAATAAAATTTCTTCTAAAACATGCAGGTGATATTCGATCATACTGATCTAAACTATCTTGACAAAGGCCAAGCATTGTATCCGTAAAAAAGTCTTTAACCTCAACTGCTGTTAAGAGTCCAACTAAAAATTCAGTCAACTCTGGAATTTCCATACATACTGTTGCTGAGCTACAACCATCTGATTGGTATTGAAAAAGTGTAGACATTAAAACTAAATTATTGGCAACCCCTTGAACTTCCCCTCCTCCTTTTCTTCCAATACTAATAATTCCCTGGTCTTTAAGAAACCATTTAAAGTCATCAATCATGGTGACTGTTTCATCTAGGGTCATATCATAACCCCCTCGGGCCTGAGGGTTTTCTTTACCATAATAGCTCATCGCAATTTTAAGCACGTACTCGATACTTGCTGTTTGAAAGAAAGAATTAGCATTACGATAATACTCAAAAGTATAATAAGGAGAAGTAACATTCCCTTTTATATATTTATAGTTATGAACGATTTGAGCGAAGTGGTCTAAGAATCTTTTTTCTCTTGAGTTTGTTACGGGAAAGTCACTAAAGTCATGAGAAATGGGATCAGGGCTATCCAGTTCATCGCGATAAAAATCATAAACTCGATAGAAAAGATTAGCCTCTGAGAGGACTTCATCAACATGATCTAAAGCCAAATAAACTTCTTGTGCTAAAAAGTCTTCATGGGAGTTTCCCAAAAAAATATTTTTTAACTGCATTAATTCTCTGGGATATTTAGAAATATCTACAGGTAAAAAATCTGGTGCAAGATTACTCAATAAATCAATAATATTGTAAATATTAAATACACTTTCTTGTGAACCATCATTAAAAAACAATGTGTTTCGAAGAATATCAATATCGTTTAGAAAAATTTTAGTCAAAGTCTCCTGTTCGTTTTGAAATTCGTAACTATCGACCTTGGCCACATCAAAAGCAATTTGAGCCAAGATTGGAAAAACATCAAGACCATAAACAAACTCTTCATGAGTTAAACTCCATATCTCTCCACCTAAAAAAACTCGTTTTAAAAACATAGCACTTCGAATATCTCTTAAAGTCTCAGGCTCATTTTTAAAAAAGTTAAAAATAAATTTCTCTATATCGATAAGGTCAAGGTCTTCCCTATTACCTCTATAAATAGATTTAAGCTTACTCGCAATCAAAGTAAAATCATTATAAACAACTTGTCGCTCTCTTAAATGTCGCGAATAATTAACATCATCTTTAGAAGAAAAAAGTTTATAAATTTTCCATATATGTTGATTAAAATAGACTAAGAAGTCCAAAAGAACATCAACATCTGTTTTATAAATATAATCTCTTTCTGTCCCCATGATTAAATGACTTAAATCAAAAACGGAATCAACAATTCCCACCATTTCAGGATCGACATCCATGGGGCCATTTAAAATAAAATCTTTTAAAACAGACTTCGATATATATCCTGGTCGATCAGTCTTAACTGTATCAATAAACAAGTTTAAATTTTCTTGTAAACAAAGAATATCTCCCTTGATATTTTTCTCTAGGATATAGCCAAATGCATCTACATTCATTTCACATGTCGCAAATTGCCTATAATCAGAAGTATCGGTTTGCATATTTTTATGAAATAAGTCTCCACACCCACTCATAAAAATGGCCAATACAATTAAAATAAATGGTATTTTAGTCATGAAAAATCCGTTTTTCTTATGTCTTCCACTTCCTATTTTAACTCGGTGTGTGCTAAAAAGCAGTATATCAAAATTTACCTAATTCTCAGAGTTTTTATTCAAAAAATGCTTGATATTTAACTTTTGTTCAAAAGAAACCCTGAATATGTCTTTTTTACTAGTCTACTTGCAAAAAAGCTGGCGAGTTTATATATCAAATGAAAGGAGAAAAAATGACAAATGTTAAGTTTTTCAGTGCCCTTATTTTTTTTATAACCTTGAATGGGTATGCTTGTGATAACAAGGTGAAGTATGACTATATGAAAAGAATACAGCAAGAAGGCTCATATTACGAAAAATTCTATGGGTTAAAAGCGAAACTAAAGCCTGAGCAAAGCTGGGAAAGTCGTTATAAAACAATTCACAACGATTACCCCTATAAGGTCTGGGTCTACTCTGCAGCAAGCTCATTCATGAGCGGCTTTCAAATTGATGCACTTTTGGTTAATCCTGACAATTGCAAAACATTAGAGCTGAGAAGCCTTTACGCTGAATAAAACTCTAGTTAAAAAGGAAACTCAACAACCCCAATAACAACCTGGTTTCCTTTCACACGCAAAACGTAAACCAGTTGCACAGATTATTCTACTTGCTCTATTGATTTTACGACAGCAATAAGCTCCCTTACTTCCTTTCTTAACCTCTTCTCCTGTGCTTGCAACAGTTTGGCAATTGTTTAGTATTGAGCGAGACTCATTAGAGGTCTCCTTTAAGATCTTTTGAACGCTAACCTGAGTCTTAGTTTCAAATGATAAGTTCGCGTAAGCAAAACTGTGCCCCAATAATAAACCTAATAATACAAAATACTTCATAATCTCTCCTCAAATACCTAACTCATTTTGAACCTAAACTATAAAAAGAATTACTTTTTGCAAATCAAAAAACAAAATAATTCTAATGGACTAAAATCTACAGTAATAATCAGTCTCCAGATTGACGCGACAAACCTAAATGGTTAACAATATCCTCTGGAGTAATTAAACCTAATAATTGTTTGTCATTAAACCTACTCACAACTGGTAAACGTCCTATTTCAAAACGCTTCATTTTATCTAAAGCCACTAAAAGACTTTGATCGGGGTAAATAGAAATAACAGAATATTTTGTGGCATCATGAAGTTTTTTTTCAGGCTCATCTTCAAATGCTTCTAAAACTTCTGCTCGATTGATAACACCAATAAGCTTCTTGTTTCTTAAAACCGGAAAACCACTAAAGTCGGTTTGGCGAACAGAATCAACTATATCTTTAACATAAGAATCAGCATCTAAGGTTAATACCTCTTTGGCCATACAATCTTCAACCACCATATCATTAAGGCATTCATTATCCGCTTGAGTTGGCAAATGTACCCCCTCATATTCAGCAACTGACTCATAGACCGATTCCGAAGAAATTCTTGTTGAAATCCAATAAGCAGCGATACTAGAAATCATCAAAGGAAGAATAAGCTCATAATCTCTAGTCATTTCAAAGAGCATAACGAAGGCTGTAAAAGGAGTTCTAATCACAGCGACCAGTAAAGAGGTCATCCCCAAAAGAGCAAAAGCTCCCACTTCTATCCCATTGATACCTAATTTTTGTAAACATAGGCCATAAATCCCCCCACCTAATGCTCCAAGAAAAAGAACGGGCATAAAAATTCCCCCACTTAAACCAGTACTATAAGAGGTGCAAATTAAGACAAACTTAATAAGAAAAAGAATCACCATTCCCATAACAAAATGTGATGCATGCCCTTGTAATAAAGAGTTAATTGTCTCAACTCCATCACCTAAAACTTGGGGATTATATAAAGAAAAAAGAGCAGTCAACAAAACAGCAAGAATAACAAAAACAAAATCGATTTTTAAAAAATAGTTTTGTTTAATCCGCTTAAAAAAAATAATCATTTTGACTAAAGAATAGCCTATTGCCGACATAATAAGACCTAAACCTAGATACAAAATCAAATGCCACTCAATATGAAATTTATAGTGTAAAGGGATAAAGGTAGCATGATTACCCAAAAGCTTATAAGAAGTGACCGAAGCTAAGACAGAAGTTAACACAATAGGACCTAAATACTTTGTGTTAAGTTGGCCTAAAACTTCTTCAATGGTAAAAACAACAGCAGCAATTGGAGTATTAAAAGCAGCAGCAAGCCCCGCAGTTGCACCCGAAGTAACTAAGACTTTTGTCAATTGCCGATTAAGGTTTAAAAAAAATGACACCAAATGTGCCCATGCTGCAGATATCGTAACCATAGGACCTTCTTTTCCAAAAGATAAACCTGAGCATAAAGTCAAAAAAGAGGTCACAAACTTTCCAAGTGGCATCCGCTTAGGCATCCTTCCCTTATAAGCGACTAAACTCAATTTTACTTGTGGAATACCAGACCCATTAGTGTCTTTAAATAAAAACTTCGTTAAATACAAAGATGTAAGGGCAAATAAGATCGAAACGATTGTCGTAGAAAGACTAAAAACCTTATCAGTTCCAATAATACCAGAGACTTTAACTACTGACTCATGCAGTAAGAATGAAAATAAACCTGAACCAAAACCAATTAAGAGTATTGCGATGGCCACTTTGTATTGCGATGTCTTTATTACACTATTCCATTTCATCGTATCGGCAAACTATTTCTTTAAAACGGTCCTTAATCTCACTAAACGATCCTAGAAAAAAGTCAAACTTGGTATCCCTAGGATCAACATCCATCGTTGTAATTCCTACCAGTAAACACCTTTTATCAGACCTTCCTGCTATTTTTGAGGCTAAAATAAATCCGTAATCTTTAACTGAATCAATATCAACAATCAGAATACTTTTTTCCGCTTCATGCTCAATCAATTCGTCTTCTGACGTTACGTGAATAAAACGACAATTATCAAGTTCGAGCTGAGATAATTGTTGCTCTATTTGTTGCCCCTGAGAAAAAACAAAAATTTTCATGGAGACTCCTTGAAGTGATATATAGCTAAATTAGCACATAAAACACAATGGTCAAGAGACAGACTCCTAATCTTTGATATTTAAGTAAAAATGTAATCTTTTCACTGCCCATTTTCATATGTAAATCACTTAGAGAGAATCCACCAAAAAGGAGCAATGTGAAACATATATTAAAATTTTCCTATTTCATTTCTATTATTTTTTTCACCCCATCAATTGTCTTTGCAAAAATTGATTGTTCAAAAAAGTATTCTGATAACTCCTATGATGCCTTTTCACAAGAGTTTTTCGATGCAAATTATAAAGAACTTCCACTCTATATCACCTCTTTTATTTCTAATTCGATAGACACCAATCAAAACCAAATAATTGAATCAGAGGAAGCAAAAACAGCCGCATGTCAACTGTCTAAAAGCCTCTTGCAGTTTGTAAACAAGCCTTCCAATATTTATATTAATCAGGCGGGAGAAGCAAATCTTTATGACTTCTTGGCCAATGATCAAAAGATCACATCTGGGGAAGAGCTCAGAATAAGCCTTGGAGTTATTGCTCAAAATTGGTTAAAAACATATATAAAAAAAATAAATCTTTTAGAAACTGAAGAAGCCTTATTAAATCTTATCGATTCGGGATACTATACAGTTTCTACCCCCAATGCCATAACTCAATTTGATGTTGCAGGAAAAGATGGCTCCGCTCTAGCTAAGATTGAAAAATCTCTTATGCTTGCTAATGCTATCGAAAATATCCTTCAAAAAAGTCAGGGGCAAGCTTCAAAGATTCTTAGAGGTATTTTTGAAGTATTCGTGGACACTAAAAACTTTCCTTATATCGCTTATGGACCTTATATTAGTTCCCAAAAAATCAAGATCAATCTTGAAATCAATCAATTATCAGAAGGTGCTGGCACCGGTATTCCAGGAGCACAAAGATATTATCTTCTCAAAGGGCTTGGGATTACACTCGATATTTTCCCAGAAGGTGACACTCAAATAACTTTTGGAAGAACAAAAGAGCAAAACTGGTTTGTTCTTAGGCATCCACGCTTTATGCAATCTGAGACTTCGCCTTTTGTTAGTCGAATTGACAAAAAGCTCGCTCAAATATCAAAACAAAATCAAACTTTTTTACTTCTTAATTCAAAGACAGTTCTTACAAAAGACTTATTACAAGATCAGCTACAAAGTTTACTTAATGACTTTGCTGATGCTTTTTGGCGAGACCCAATAAATCTTGTTATCAAGGAGCAACTCGAAGGAGGTGCTAACGCTTACCTTACTGATGGAAAAATCTTTTTTAGTTTTAACAATTTAAAACATAAGTATAAGTTAATCGCCCAAAGACTTTCAGAAGAGAAAACGCTTCAGCAAATAACAAGACATATCTATTTTATCCTAACTCAAGAGTGGATACATTCACTTCAAAAAGATGAGAGTACTTATACTGAAAATTTTATGAGTTATAACAATGCCTACGATGCCTATCTAGCTTATGGTTATCTAGGCATAAATGAATGGTATAACGGACAGATGATTGAAAATGATGCAAAAAAGAGTGCCCGAAAATTTGTCAAAAGTTTAAAATTTTCTCATCTATCCTCACAGTAGAGAAGTTTTAATCATTCAGAGTTTAAACATTTTTTAATGGCGAGTTCTAAATCTTTTTGTTTATCAAGTAAAGTTCCAAAATTTTGCAAATGATTGCCATAGCTACAGCTCCCTGCATTGTGAATACCTATAACCTGGCCAGTTGCTTTCAAGAAAATAGGGGCCCCAGAGTCTCCTCCTGTTGAACCAGCATTATAAGTCACAGAGTGTAATGTTGGAATAAAAGGCAAGCCTCTTCGATAATAAGTTTTAAGAACTTCTCCCTCCGAGAATTTTTGCGAATGGTACCTTTTAGCATTAGTATATTGAGAGCCATATCCAGCAATCATAATTTCTTCTGAAGTTTTCGGTGTGTGATAAAAAAGTTCTAAATAACCATAGACCTCACCAGGGTAAAGTCCAGTTAATTTATTTTTCTCTAATTTAAAGACTGTAAAGTCTCCACCAGCTCGGCCAGTCTTTTTTACAATAAAATCAGTGTCAATTTGATAAATATCTTCTTCATCAGATGCTTTAATCACAAAGTCATCACCATCAGGAACTCTAAACTCTGCAAAGTTTAGCGATTTTTGACAATGCCCAGCTGTTAACGCGCAAGCTTTACCAATCATAAAGCCACTACACAAATGCTCATCTTCGCTCAAAGAAGCCCTTAAACGCATAATTGGCTTATAATCTGAGGGTAATCTAAGATCCTTTACACACAAAGCTTTAGGTTGAGCAAGCGCTAAAGGAGATAACAAGAGAGCTAGAAGAAAAAATAATTTACTCATTGCCTTCTCTTATCTAAATATGAGCCTTTTATCAAGAAAATAAGAACTTATACTTAGTTTAAGTTCTATACAGGAATACCTAGAGAGGATATAATATAAAGATGTCAAAATTAATGCAACAACTCAACAAATACTCAAACACATTTCCCTTTGCCTTTTGCTATGCCAAAAATGATAAAAAAAAACAACTCGAGTTTATTAATGATAAATTTCTTGAAATGACAGGTTATGCTCAACATGAAGTTCTTGGAAAAAACTGTAATTTCCTTCAAGGAGAACTCACAGATCAAACAAGTATCATTCAATTAAAAGAAAGACTTAGTAATTATCAAGCCTGCCTTATTGACCTTATAAACTACAAAAAGTCACAAGAAACGTTTTGGAATAGGCTCCTTATCCTGCCTTATACTGACAAAGAAACCAAAGAAGACTTTTTCCTTGGTTTTCAACATGATGTGACAGTACTCAAGCCTAGCATTGAACAAATAACACCTGTTCAACGAAGGGAATTAAGTGTTGAATGGTATTTCTTAAATGACGGCCAAATCAAGCATGCCATCAATAACCCTCTGGCCATTCTTTTAATGGCATTGAATCAACTAGAAAAACGAAGAGATCAACAAAGCCTTGACTTGTTTCTTAAGACAAAAGAAAAGATTTCAAGTTTTATTTATGCCCCGACTCCTTTTTAGCTTTAGTATTTCTTTGTTATTTGAAAAAAAATACTTCATAATAGACTCTCTATGGAAATAAAAACGTCAAAATTAAAAGATCAACGTTATAGAAAGTTTTATTTTACAGGAATAATTGTTCTTATTTTTTTTATCGTTTTTTTTACAGCTCAATTTTTTAAAGCCGAGCATTTGTTTGGGATAACAAGTAAGATTAGCTTACTTGAGATGTTTGCCTTTAATACATCTAGCCCTCTTAAGTGGTATGGGCTAACTGCTCTAAGTAGTTTTTTTCTTCATTATAATTTTTTACATTTAAGTATCAATTCCATCCTCCTCCTTATCCTTGGCCCTCAATTTTTGGCCCAAATAAAAAAAACAAACTTCATTATACTGATTTTATTTATTCACCTAGTCTCACTTGCATTTTGTTTTGTCCTTGCTTCCAAAAAACAAATTTTTCTTGGGAGTAGTTCCGCTCTACTTGGCCTTTTTTCTCTATGGCTTCTTAAAACAAAAAAATATTTTTTATTTTCAATCACACTTTTTATCTTGATTTATAGTTTAGTTTCCAAGGAAACAAATCATCTAGAAGCGAAAGTTCATCTTTTTAGTTATCTATTAGGAGTTTTTCTTTACTCATTGAAAAGGAAGCCCGACTGGATCTAGCTTTCTAATATGACCTTTCATATCAGCTAAAAACCAAAAGTTTTCAGTCACCATAACTCCTGCATAGGTCGTATGCCATTTTTCTTCTTTTTCAGATGGTTTCCAGTGCTTAATAAGCTCTCCTGATTTAGGACTAAACACAAACAACCCTTTATTTCGAGAAGGGTAAATCAAAAGGTTACGAAAAGGATCATAGGCAACAGAGGCAAATGAATTTTTCCCATCTCCTTTTGTATCCGCGCACCACCTCAACTGCTTCTGCTTAGTATCAATACGACAAACCTCCCCAGCATTATTTGCATAAAAAAGATCATCACCAACAGAAAGGGGAATACTGACAATAGGGCTCATCGAACGATATGTCTGTGTTGGTCTACCAGTTTTTTTATGAAAACAGTCAATGCCGCCAAAGTCAGACTTAAAATAAACTTCTCCATATATGAAACAGACGTTTTCATTAATAATGGCAGGCTTCATCCAGCTAGAGGCAGGTAACTCTCTTTTCCAATTAGTCTTTCCCGTTACTAAGTCATAAGACAATGCATAAGAGCGATATTTACTACTATCTCCTTTATCTCTTCCTGTGCCAACAAAAACACTCCTCTCATCAATACGAACTTCTGAATCTGTATGTCCATCATTATTATGCCACCTCAATTCCATATTTTGAGGGTTAACCGCATAAAGCCCATCACTTCCTGCAGGGAAAACGAGATAAGCATCTCCATTCAAATCTGCAATAACGGGTGTTCCTTCTGTATGCCCTTTTGTCCTAAAGGTTTGAGATAACTGACCAGTTGTTAAATCAAAAGCATAAATTCTAGCATGATGAGTATCATGTAAGCCTTCACCATGAATAAGTAAGTTATTCCAAATAATCGGAGAGGGTGAAACAAATGTCCCTACAAAAATCTCTCGGATAATGGAAAGATCACTTTGTGAAACTTCATAAGTCTTTCCTTCGCTCGTTCCAAAAAAAAGAGTCTTCTTACCCAGGACCCCCCAACGAAAAACTCCTCCTGGAACTTTAGTCGTTTGAATGAGCTTCAAATTTAGCTTACTCGGTTTTTTATTTACATAAGAAGCATAATTTTTTTTCTCGGGCCGGTCAGAATAGACAAGCTTAGATGGTTTTTTTGCCAAGTGCGCATTTTTTTGATTAATAGTAAAAATAAATGCTGGCATATTTTGAATATACTGATATCCCCACCATCCTCCCAAAAAAAGAGTATTTAAGAGTAATGCACTAAAAATAATTTTTGGCTTTAGCAAAAGTTCTAATAAACGTTTTGGCCCCTCTGTTTTTAAAGTAATCCCAAAAAGACCAGCAATAAATGTCGCAATCACACTAATTCCAACACTCACTAAAGTTAAAGGAATGAGAACTGTCGGGACAATTAATAGATTGACATTTTCAGGGTGATTAATTAACTGCTCTAATAGTACCATGAGTTCCATCCAACCAAATTTTCAAACCATCTTTAAGATAGTCATGATTTATATTTATCCCACTTATTGCCGGAATATCCATCTCCCGTGCCAATATTGCACAATGTGAAAGGACTCCTCCCTTTTCAACAATAATACCTTTTATTTTTGTAAAAACAGGTGTCCATCCAGGATCTGTCGCATGGGCAAAAATGATTGTATCAGGCTCAAGATCTTCAAGATCAATTCCCTCTATATCATTTATAATTTTAATCCTACCTTGAACGACTCCAGGAGATAAGGGTTCACCTTTAAAAGAAGTTTTACTCAAAATCTCCTTATGCTCTCCGCTAATAATTGCATCTAATTCCTCCAAGGCCAAGACATCTGGTAAGTGAACCTTTTTAAAGGCCCTAGCTTCTTTTCGTCTTCTATCAATTTTCTTCTGTAATTGAAGTGAATAATTCTCTAAAAGGAGTTTTTGTATTTCATTTTTATCTAACCAAAAGATATCATCACCTAAATCAAATCTTTTCGCAATCTCTAAAGCTAAAAAACGGATATGAGAATAAGGCCTTAGAAGTTCCATTTTCCAACGTTCTCTCAACTCAAGCATTTCTTTCAGAAGTTTCCACTCATCAAGAACAATACTTCTTTTAAAACTATCCAACTTCTGAATCTCATCATAAACAAGATTTTTATTGCTTTTCTGTCGCTCTTTATAGACATCATACTGCTCTGGTTCTAACTGATAAAAAGCTTTTTCACCTAACTCAACCCAACGTGGTTTACTTAGATCCAACTCACCAGCACCGCGATGACCATAACGACTCATAAAAAATGGTCTTTTTTCTGGATAAGCACAAGCTTTCTTAAAATAACGATTCATTTCAGCTGTCGTAGTATGAATTCCCAAAGCAAGCCATTTTTTTAACTTTTCCTGAGCTTGTTTTTCTCCAATAATACTTTTTAATAACGCGTTTAAAGAGCTCATCGAAGACTCGGTTAAGATAATGAGGATAAATGGCCAATACAAAGCATGACGAGAAAAGCTTTCATGCTCTTTAAGAAACCTCTCTACTAATTCCTCTACACTCCAATTCCTATAAAGACTTGGTTCAATAGGACGATTCATTTTATCTTTAAAAGTTGCTAGTTCCTTTTGACAAGTATTAATTATTTTTTTTCTACTTGTACTCAAATACCACCCGACTTTTAACATCTTAAATACGGAATAAGGTGTTCTTAAAACTGTAACCATATTGAGTTTACGATAATCAAACTTTAAATGAGTTCTAGGGGTTGCCACAATCCTATACGGTATAGGTCCAAAAAAAAGGGGGGCCAGTTTATTCAAATTAATATAAGCATGACCAAAGACAGACTCCAAGATAGAAGTATGAGGAGAGAAATCCTCATCTTTAAAGCTCAAATATCCCAGCTTTTCTAGAGCATCACCAAAAGAATAATGAGGAGAAAAAGCCTCCTGCCACAATGAAAAAGTCAAAAAACCAGGATTTCCAGTCCACTCTGAAAAAGTATGTCCATCCCAAGTCGTCCTAATGGGGTTAAGCTTCTTCAATCGCTTTAGCTCATTGATAATATAGTCTTCATCTAAATTTTTAGAATGAAGAGTTGTTATCGGCCTTGCTTGTAAAATAAATAATTCATTTTTATGATCTAAGCAAAACTCCATATCAACTTCGTAACCTAAAAAGTTTTTGACTTTAATCCCAACTTGAGCAATTTCATTAATTAAAGCATAAGAAAGATAAGACTCATCGCCTTGGTCGATTTGAGAATACTGATGTGGCGTTTCTTTCCCAGAAACGAGATCCTCTCCTAAACCATCTATCACCTCAATCAGCCAACTCTCTTTTTTAATACCTCGTGGATCTTGACTAAAAAAAACACCAGACTTTGACGGCGCAACCATTTTCTGCAAAACAACATTCATTCCTGCATTTTTATCATTTTTCAAAAAATATTCACGGTAAGATTTAGAGGCCGTTGCATCAATCGACTCAAAACATTTCTTTATGGCCTCTTTGATTTCTTTTTCGCTAGAAACGTTTAAAAATGTCTTATTTTGTCCAGCAAAGCTATGATCTTTTGAGTCTTCTTGAGCAGCTGAACTTCTAATGGCCAAAGGAGGTTCATTCAAAGACATCCACCATTTAAATAAGTCTTGCCATTCTTGTTCTTTCTCAGGCAGTGCCGTAAGAACACAACCAGGAGGAACATTAAATCCTTGTTGAGTTAATAGACCTAAAACTTGAGCCTTACCACCTAGATAAGTATCCTTGCTAGTTATATCGTTAAATAAAATCATCATATCTATCTCATATATTAAGTTTTAACACATTATATACATTTAAAGCGAAATAGTATGATTTATATCACGATGCGTACACAATTTAGAAATTAAATAATGTTTTTATTCTTTAATGGCCTTGCTAGATTGCCTTGATTTCTTTACTTCATTAGTATCATTATCTTTGGACCTGTTTCTACTTGAGTCATCAACACTTTCTTCTAAACACAAAGAACTTTCAACCGTTTTAGTGAACATTGACCCGTGAGTTTTCTCATCGACTTCTAAACATTCAGGATCTTCCTTCCATAATAAGACTCTTAATGAATATTCACTACCTTTTTTATAGTAAGTGGAAATAACCCGTGAGTATTTTTGACACACAATTTCATCTACCGGAATTTTTTTATTTTCAAAATCATATTCATAGCAAGTCCCATCTTTTGTTATCAAATACTCAAACTCCAAAGCTTCATGGCCATCCATCCCAACACATTTTTTACATTCTAAAGGATAAGGTCTCTGCTGTGAAAACTCTCCTTTAATAAACTGACATCGATGATAGCACCGCATTCCAGGATACAACCATTTTTGGGCCTTTTCTAAATAATAAGGTTCTTCTTGAGGCTCATCACCTCTATTTTGAAAACATCTTTTACAGCTGTCTCGCTCCAATCCCTTTTTAGTACTCCTCCATAATCCTAAGACCATCTCTTCTTTAGGACGACATTCATCAAAACAAGTCACTCCTGGAACCAGAACGACTTCTTTAAAAAACGATTTTTCTGCATAAAGCTCTTCACCACGGATGATGTCTCGAAAATAAACCTCAATTGTATTAGCGTGAGTCCCACTTTTAAAACAACGACTTCTTTGAATAGTTTCACCTTCTTTAAGACATTGAACCTCTAAACAATGTTTTTCACCAACATCTGACCAATCTGAAATGAGTTCGCTTTTTTGAGTTCCAGGATCACAAAATTCTCCAGGCTCAGTTGCACTAACATATAAACAATAAAAAAGTGATACAAATAACCAAAAAACGGACTTCAAACTTCCTCCCTATCTTTAACATATCGGAAGAATTTTTTTTCTCTCAACCTTACCTGATTAATAAACTAAGGTTTCATTAGTCTTTTAAAAAAACCTCTCTCACAAGAAAATCCCTTTTTAAAAGCACTCCAGAGGTTCGTTACTAAGTTTGAGTTTTCTCTATCATCAATTTAGTAGGCCGGTTAAAAAACTTAATATTTTAAGTATGAGCTAAATCAAAGTTTTTACAGAGAAAAACCGATAGACTAAATTTATTAAGGAGTCCTTTATGACAAAACAAATACTCTTATTTTTTGCTCTTCTCCTCCCCAGTTATGGATATGCCTCAGAGGAATTAGCTTTAAAAACGATTAAAACTTATGCCAAAAGTCTAAAAAAAGAATTAAAAGCTGGACTAAAAAAGTCACCACAGGAAGCTATTAAAATTTGTCAAATAAAAGCTCCTCAACTCCAAGCTGAGTCTAATCTTAAAAACTTAAAAATAGGAAGAGTGAGTTTAAAAAATAGAAATCCTAAAAATACACCACGAGCATGGATGAAAGATTATATTCAACAGTTTCATAATCAAAAAATTACAAAATCACATATCGTTGTTTCTCTTGATAGACACACAAAAGGTCTTTTAAAGCCCATTGTAACTGTTCCCTTATGCCTCAAATGCCATGGTTCTCATTTATCTGAACAAGTAAGTAAAGAGATCAAAAAGCGCTATCCACAGGACAAAGCAACAGGATATAAAGTAGGAGAGATTAGAGGATTTTTTTGGGCCGAATACACAGAAAAGGATTAAACTTATGTATAAAATGATTGTCTGCCCGCACTGCAATACTATTAATAAAGCAAACTTAGAAAAGCTTGCCACGACAGATGCAAATTGTGGAAAATGTTCTGCCCAGCTTAGAGCAAATATTACTGATATATCTTCTGATAAGCTACAAAAAATTATCCAACATGCCCAGCTTCCAGTCGTTGTTGATGCCTATGCCTCATGGTGTGGTCCTTGTAAGATGTATACCCCTCTTTTTGAACAGGTCGCTCAAGAATTAAAAACGCAGGCTGACTTTTTTAAACTCAATACCGAAAATAATCATAGCTTCTCCTCTCAATACAATATTAGAGGAGTTCCAACAACATTAATTTTTTATCAAAAAAAATTAGTTTTTAATCAAAGTGGGGTTTTAGATAAAAAAAATTTACAGCAAATTGTTATAGACTCTGCTAAAAAGATTTGAACGAACTTACCCAATTAGTTTTCTTTACTTAGTTTTTTTTCTTGTAAAATAAGATCAAGAGTCTTAAAAACTTCCTCACTAGCCTTCTCCATTTCCATCGCTCCTTGAGCAATCAAATCAATATTAGCATCCGTATCAGTTAAATATTTAAAAATCTGTTTTGTTCCACTATGCACACGCTCATGAGATTGTTCCAATAAACGAAAGCTAGAAAGATGGCTAAAGTTCTTTTTTCCCTCTCCTTGATAATACCATTTACCTAAACGACAATTATGATGATCTACAAAACTAAAAGTTTCTTTACAGGATAATATTGATATGTACGTATTCACCTTCCAAAGAATATGATCAAGTTTGGCCAAGCTCATAAAGACTTCATCATTTGTAGCGTAAACTTTGGCCAAAGAGTCTTTATTTTTTACAGTCGTTTCATCAATGACTGAGTCAAAACGATCAATTTGTTTAATCATTTTTTCAGTTGTCTTTAAAGTTGAGCTTGAACTTTGTTTTAAGGTATTGGCAATTTCATTAAAACTAGAGGTTCTTTGTTCAATAGTATCCAATAATTCAGAAGTAGAAGTTGATAATCTTTGTACTTCTTGCGCGACGACTGAAAACCCTTTACCGGCTTCCCCTGCCCTGGCGGCCTCAACCGAAGCATTAAATGATAATAACTTAGATTGCATAGCAATTTCTGAAATATTGCCTATGGCCTCTAAAATAAACTGCGCACCTTCTTCAATTTCTTGAGAAAAACGGCTTGTTTCATCTACATTTTTTTTAAGTGAATAAATTTGTTGCACAATATCTTTTGATTCAGATCTTATAGAGTCAAAAGATGAATCAATCTGATCAAGTTGATTGAGGGCTTCATTATTATTGCCAACAGAATCAGAAAGATTACTTTGAACTGTACCCAATCCCTGCTTAAGATTTTGGTTTTCATTCTCAAGCAAGGCGACTTTACGCTTAAGAATTTCTATTTCGCCTTCTTTGGCAACAAGCTTTTTCTTGTATTCATCCTCAGCTTTATCAACTAAACTGAGTTGAGCATGAGTCTCTTGCTTGCGCTGCTTGCGTTTTTTCCGACTAAAAATATCTACTATTTTAAAAACTTCCATGCCCTATTATCGGTAAAAGACAGAGGAGCCTTTAGAAAAATTAAGTTAACGAAACTACCAAGGAAGCTTTTCACCATTCGAATGAACAAAAAGTCCCGTATTTTCCATGCTTAGTTGATCCATTTGCTCTTTAAGCCCAACAGCGGCTTCATCGGCTTCAATAAAACCTTGGCCTGCTGTCATCTCAGTTTTCACATAACCTGGATGCAATAACGCAAGTGCCACTTTTGACTTTTTAAAGTCGAGGGCCAGACATGTTCCCAGCATATTGACTGCAGTCTTTGAGACTCGGTAAGCATAATTATTTGAACTTGAATTATCCGCAATAGAGCCAACACGAGATGAAAGAATACCAATTTTGCTACCTGCTTTAAATTTATCTTTAAGCGCCAAAATAGTCTTTAATGGACCTAACGTATTTATCTCAAATGATTTACGCATGACCTCAAGATCAATCTCTGGAAAACTATCAGGTACTAAAACCCCTGCATTATGAATGAAAACATCTATTTTATCAATATCAAGCTCTTCATTTATCTTTGCCATAGCTGCATCATCAGTAACATCTTTACCAGAAATAACCTTCACACCTAACGATTCTAATTCTTTTGATGAATGACGACAAATAACGACAATATTATTCTCTTGCGTTAAATATTGTTTGACTAACTCAAGACCAATTCCTCTATTTCCACCAAAAATAACAATATTATTCTGCATTAAAAGCTCCTTCTTTGTTTTTTAAAGCTATCCTGACAATTTTTTTTAATTTTTTCAAGTCTCTAAAATAAAACTCTATACTTTTACTAAACATAAGTTGTATTCCAAATAAGAGCATATTAAGATTCAGTATAAGGAGAAATTATGTTTAAAATATTTTTTATGAGTTTCATTATAATGTTTAATGTTTCTGCTAATGAAAATT
Organism: Halobacteriovoraceae bacterium; assembly: GCA_002706205.1. Taxonomy (GTDB): domain Bacteria; phylum Bdellovibrionota; class Bacteriovoracia; order Bacteriovoracales; family Bacteriovoracaceae. Next base: position 3,214 of record PAKC01000045.1, on the reverse strand, counting down.
TGTACCAGTTTGAAATATCATCAACGTCTGGTAAAACGCTCAAACTCGAACAATTTAAAGATAAAACTTTATTACTCACTAATATCGCTACTCGATGTGGTTATACAGATCAACTTGATGAATTTGAAAAGCTCTATCAAAAATATCAAAAAAAAGGTCTTATGATTATTGGTATTCCATCCAATGATTTTGCGGGGCAAACCCCTGAAGGAGATAAAGAGGTTGCCAAATTTTGTCGTCTTAAATATGGAGTTAGCTTTCCCCTTACGACAAAAGTCAAGGTTATTGGAAAAGACAAGCATCCATTAATAAAGTGGATGACCAAACAAGCTGGAGGAGATGAAATTAAATGGAATTTTGAAAAATTTCTTTTTAATAAAGATGGAAAACTTATACAAAGATTTTCTTCGGCCACGAGACCGCTAAGTGATGATATGCTTAAAAAAATTGAAAAAAGTCTTTCGCTCTAACTATGCTCATTTTGATACTTCATCTTTGCTCGTGCCTTTTTTTAACCGGCCTAATTTGGACAATTCAAATAGTTCATTATCCTACATTTAAATTTGTCGAGCCGGTGCAATTTCATAATTTTACAAAATTTCATGTAAAAAAGATTAGCTATATCGTGGCTCCATTAATGGTACTTGAACTGGCAAGCGCTCTCTACCTTCTGAGAGTTCAAGCAAACTTACCTATATTTATAAATCTTATCTTTTTATTACTCATTTGGCTTAGTACCTTTTTTCTCAGTATTCCTTGTCATGATAAACTTTTAAAACAGTTTGATTTAAGTATTATTGAAAAATTAATTCAAACAAATTGGCCAAGAACCATTTTATGGAGTCTTAGATCATTGCTCTTAATGACTTATTCACTTTATACCGTCAATGTATAATTCTCAATAAAATCTTCTGCCAGCCCAAGAATCTCTTTTTTTCTTTGGTCGTCCATTTTATCAAAAATATTAACCATCATACTCATTCGATAATTAGTTTTAAAAAATTCACGATGTTTATTTATAAAGCGCCAGTAAAGACCATCAACAATATGACACCAGCCATCTTTTTTATAATGACTCATTTTTAAAATATAATTTGAACTTGCGATATACGGTTTCGTGGCAAAAATCCCTCCATCACTAAATTGTCCCATACCATAAACATTAGGTCCCATCACCCAATCACTAGAATCAGCATACATTTCCATGAACCACCGATAAACCTCAAAAGGATGAATTTCACATAATAACATCATATTAGAAACAATCATAAGTCTTTCAATATGGTGTGAATATCCATACTGATTAACTTTACAAATAACATCATCAAGAGGTTTGATTTGGGTGGTTCCTTTATACCAGGCTTGAGAAAGTTTTCTCTGATGATTAAAAAAATTTCTTTTTTCTTGTTCTTCAGAATATTCTTGGTAGATGCCTCTAACAAATTCTCTCCACCCCATAACTTGACGAACAAAGCCTTCTTTTGAGTTTAAACTTACATCTTTTTTAAGGACTTGCTGGATAACTTCATATGGAGTTAATAATCCTATATTTAAATAGCAACTTAAGGTAGAGTGGTATAAAAATGGATCTCGATTATCTATCGCATCTTCATAAGGCCCAAAAAGCTCTAACTTAGAATTTAAAAATTTTTTTAATTCTTTTAAGGCCCCCTTTCGGTTTACCTGTAACCAAAAATTCTCAGTCTCACCCGGATGATGACAAAAAAACTTCTCAACAACTTTAATCACCTCTTTAGTATTTCGATCATGCTTTAAAACAAATGAGTTTTTAATAACATCAAATTTTTTAGGAATTTTCTTTCGGTTTTCTTTATCAAAGCTAAATTGTCCACCAAGCGGCTGATTATCTTTATCCATCAAAACCTTAGTTGATTTTCGAAGAGATTCATAAAAATTTTTCATAAAAGGTTTTTTCGCATTAAGATTGTATTCTTTAAAAACGGCTCGTGAAACTAAGAACATGGGTGACTTTTTAAATTTGATAGTAATCGCCCTATCCTGACAGAACTTTTCCATTTTTGTCTCAAAGAACTTATCTTCTATCTCATAGGTTAAAACTTCATCGATATTATTTTCATCTATAACTCTTTCTAAGTTATCAAAAAAAGAAGCTTCTTTTTCTAACTCAAAATATGAAACAGAAAATTCTTTACTCTTTAAAAGGTCGCGATAATTTCTCATACTCGCAAGAAAGAAAATAATTTTATGCTTATGATACTTAAAATGAGTACATAATTGATAATCTTCACACATAAAAATGGGTTTTGATACATCATAATATTTCAGTGGAAATAATTGATTTCCCAAAATAACTTGCAAGATCATTTTTTAATTTTATCATTATTCCACTTAAAGCAAAATGCATATAAGCTAGACGGCCAAAACTTATCATTCTTCACAAGACTCTATTCTTTTTATCATAGTCCCTGTTCTTTCATTCATTTTATTGAACAACTTCTTCTTATAGAATTATAATTAACGGATGAATAAGTATTTTTTTTACCTTATCTGTTTATTTTTTATAAGTTTTTCCCCCATATTAATCGCAAAAGGGCCATATCTTATTGGATACTATAATGTTCCTCCTCATATTTACACAACTCCTCAAGGAGAAAAAAAAGGTCTTTTAGTTAACTATATGCAAGAATATCTTTTCCCTAAACTTAAGAGAAGAGTAAAATGGATAGGTCCTTTATCCATAATGAGGGCCACAAAACTCTTTAATCAAGGAAAGATTGATTTTATTCCTATTGCAGGCGACGTTAGTAATAAGCATGCTTTGCAGCCAGAGAACTATTTATACCAAGGAATACCCTCCTTATTACTTCTTAAAAGCACTAAATATTCTGGAAATTTCCAAGGGCTTAAAATATGTTATTTTCAAACTGTTAACGAACTCGATCCTATTTACTTGCTAGACAAGAATATTAAACTCGTCAAAGTTGTAGGTGGAAACTGGTTTAATCAATGTACTAAAATGTTAACAAAAAAAAGAGTTGATGCTGTTTTTATGCCAGAGCAGTATCCTTTATTAAGCATGATGAAAAAATCACCAGGTAAGTATCAAATTATTAACCTAAAAGTTAAGCATTACCTTCTGTATGAAAGCAAGTGGTTTCTGAATATTTTTCACCATTGTCCCCATTTTTGGGGATAAATTAAGTTCGGCCACTTTGCCATCGCCAAACTTTTC
>PAKC01000044.1 GCA_002706205.1 Halobacteriovoraceae bacterium | reverse complement strand
TAAAGATTTTTCAAAATATGATAAGCATAAGTTTGGAAGGTTAGGAGACCTTGCTTTAACCTTTACTTTGTCAAATCATACAATATCAACTAATGCGAGAAATGATTCTATTAGAATGAACGGTTTAGTCTATGGTATTTCAGCTGAAGCCGAGATGTGGATTACACGACAATACTTTGTTTCTGGTGAGTTTTCACGAAAAGTTGGAAACGCAGACTCAGCTTCAGGCTCTCCAGATAAGGGTACAACAGCTCAAAATAGTGGGGTTATGAAAATTGCAGGTGGATTTAAATATCTACCTATGGGGTATTTTTATGGGCCACAAGTTAATGTGTACACAGGGTGGGCTAAATATTCATATCAGTTAGATGAGTCACCAGATGACGGTTTTGGAGCAGGTTCTATCGATGGAATCATCCTTGGTGTTTCTGGTAATATTCCCTTAGAAAAAGGCATCCGCCTCTTTGGTGGAGGGGAAATCATTCCATTTGCAGAGTTTAATGATGATGACAATATTTTTGGCTCATCAAAGTCTATTTCGTCCTTAGTTTTGGAAATAGGTGGTACTTATCAGTGGAGCGGTGGACTTCGTTTAGTATCATCCCTAGAGATAATCAATAACTCTGCTAAATTTAGCGGCTCCAATTCAGAATTGAAATATTCTGACACAACTCTGAAATTAGGTGGTATATTTTCATTCTAAAAAAGTTGCAAGGCTTAAGTTAAAAAAGTATTTTAGACATTAAAAAAAACAAAGGTGTAATTGTTGAGTGTCGTTATTGCTATTTTGGGGTTAATACATTTTTTAATCTTTTTATTATCTATTTTATTTTTTGTAATTATCTATAAAAAAGAAAAATATCAAAAAATTGATTTAATAAAATTTCTATTTACAATTTTTAGTGTATCAGTTTTTAGCTTTTTTCTTGTGAATCACCTCACATTTATTGCAGATAGTGCACAATTATTGCATGCGATTTTGATTAGTATGTTACCTATTTCACAGCTTAGTATTCTTTTATTGAGTTATCCTCTTATTAAATTTTTAAATGATAACGAAAAATATGCACCATATTTTTTTGGAATCATGGCCAGTATCTTTTTAACATTAATTTTAGTTATCACTTTAGGTGAAACCTACTGGGACTTACTAGGAAAAAATATTTATGGCAGATAGAATAAAACAATTAGAGACAAAAATCTTATTGCATAAAAATCTTTATTATCAGGGAAAGCCAGAAATATCTGATTTTGAATACGACTCGTTGGAAGATGAGCTAAGAAGACTGAATCCCTCAAGTCCTGTTTTAGAAATGGTAGGAGGAGAGGTCTTTGGTGATGAAAAAGTAGAACATGCTAAAAAAATGCTTTCACTTAATAAAACTTACAAAGTTGAAGATCTTATTCGCTGGAAAGGTGAAAATGAAATTGTTAGTACGTTTAAGATTGATGGTTCAAGCTGCTCCCTGGTTTATAGAGGTGGAAAAATTTCTAAGGCAAAAACAAGAGGTGATGGAAGAGTTGGGGAAAATATTACAAAAAAGATACTTTTTATTCCTCATGTTCCAGTTAGTGTTAACGAAAAAATTGATTTTGAAGTAAGAGGTGAAATATTTTGCACGGAAGAAAACTTTATTAAGCTCTCTGAAATTATGCAAGAGCGAGGTTTAGAAAAGCCTAGCTCGCAGAGAAATATAGTGGCCGGGCTTCTTGGTAGAAAAGAAAATATTGATTTGTGTCAGTATTTAAGTTTTCAAGCCTTTGAATTACTTAGTGAAAATATGAACTTAACTTTGGAAACTCAAAAGTATAATAGGCTAATTAAGCTTGGTTTTGAGACTCCTGAATACTTTGTAAATAAAACAGAAAGTGAAATTAAAGATAGATTAGAAGAAACTAAAGAGTTTATGACAAATGGGAATTATCTTATAGATGGTTTGGTCTTCAGCTTTAATGATCTGAGTTTGCATGAAAGTTTAGGTGAAACAGCACATCATCCAAGATATAAAATGGCCTTTAAGTTTCAAGGAGATATTAAACAAACAATACTTAATGAAATTAAATGGCAAGTTTCACGAAATGGTATTTTGACGCCAGTGGGAAATATTGTGCCAGTGNAGCTAAGTGGAGCAAAGGTTTCTAGAGTTACTTTACATAATTANGGGATCGTAAAACAAAATAAACTTAAAAAAGGCGATACAATTGAAATTGTTCGTTCTGGGGAAGTGATTCCTAAATTTTTATCTGTGGTTGAAGAAGGGGAGGGGGAATACACCGTCCCGGATTCATGTCCAAGTTGTGGTCAGAAAATTAAAGAAGTAGATATACGTCTTATTTGTCTCAATGAAACATGTCCAGATAAGGTCAAAGATGAAATTTTAAATTTCATAAAAAAAATAGGTATTGATGATTTAAGTTCAAAGCGTTTAGAGGAGATGATTCGTTTAGGTTTTGTAACCGATATTGCCTCATTATATAAACTTACAAAAGAACAACTTTTAACGATGGATAAAGTTAAAGAGAAACTGGCTTCTAAAATAATTAAAAATATAGAAAATTCAAAAAAAGCTGATCTTATAACTTTCTTATCAGCATTGGGAATAAGTGGCGGAGCCTATAATAAGTGTGAAAAAATTGTTCTCAATGGGTATGATACGATAGATAAAATTTTAGATTTAAATGTGGCAAAATTAGAAATGATTGAATCTTTTGCAGAAAAATCTGCAAAAGAATTTATAAATTCACTAAACTCCAAAAAAAGTTTAATAAAAAAATTAAGGAGTTATGGTTTCGATTTTGCCACAAAAATTGCAGAGTCAGGCTCGGGTGTGCTTGAAGGTAAAAAGTTTTGTATAACGGGAACATTAAGTCTAAAAAGAAGTGAGTTACAAAAAATTGTTAAAGAAAATGGTGGTATTGTTCAAACAGGTGTTAACAATGAAACAGACTTTCTTATAACTAATGATACAGAAAGTACCTCATCAAAGTTTAAAAAAGCACAGAGTTTAAATAAGCCAATAATTAATGAAGATAAGTTTTTTAAGATGATAGGAAAATAATGGCAAAAATAAAATCTAAGTTTATTTGCTCTAGTTGTGCTTATTCAACAGCTAAATGGATGGGACGTTGCCCAGAATGTGGTGAATGGAATACCTTTGAAGAGGAGATGATTCAGACTGAGACTAAACAGCGCTCAGTTGCAAATCGAAGGGCCTTAACTCAAAAGGACTTACCTAAAAAAATCTCTGAAGTTGAAGCCATTTCATATCAAAGATTTAGTACCAATATAAGAGAGTTTGATCGAGTCCTTGGAAATGGTGTAACAAAAGGTTCTATCACCTTACTTGGAGGTGAGCCAGGAATTGGAAAGTCTACGCTTTTAATGGAAGTCTGTCGTAAACTTTCAATTGAATATAAAGATTCAAATATTCTTTACGTCTCTGGTGAAGAGTCAAATTCTCAGATAGCTCAACGAAGTAAACGATTAGGCATCAATGATGGAAATTTTTATATTCTAAATGAAACATGTTGGCAGGATATTTTAGAGCAAATAAAAAAACTAAAGCCTGATTTTTTAGTTTTAGATTCAATTCAAACAACTGTTTCTTCAGAAATACAATCTGCTGCCGGCACCGTCTCACAAATAAGAGAAGTAACTTATGAGTTGATGAATTATGCCAAATCTAAGAACCTAACTTGTTTTGTTGTCGGCCATGTCACCAAAGAGGGATCAATAGCAGGACCTAAAGTATTGGAACATATGGTAGATACTGTTATCTATTTTGAAGGAGACCAATTTGGCCAATATCGTATGCTGANANNNATTAAAAACAGATTCGGAAATACTAATGAGGTTGGTATCTTTGAGATGGTAGAAAGTGGACTAAAAGAAGTTCAAAACCCCTCACAGTATTTTTTAGAAAGCTCTCTTGAAGATGCCTACGGTAGGTCTTTGACATGTATTTTAGAAGGAACACGCCCAATCTTCGTAGAGATACAGGCATTAGTTGTCGAAAATAAATTTGGCAATGGAAGAAGAACAACTCAAGGTCTAGATAATAATAGATTATCATTACTTGTTGCAGTCGTTGATAAGTACTTTGAAATTCCTCTTTCATTTAATGATATCTATGTAAATGTAGTCGGAGGAATTAAGCTCAATAGTAGAGAAAGTGATTTGGCCATCATAGCTTCTTTGTTAAGTTCCTATCGAGCAAAAAAAATAAATGAGGAAGTTATTTTAATTGGTGAAGTTGGTCTTACTGGAGAGGTAAGGTCTGTACCAATGATCGAAACAAGAATAAAAGAATTAGTGCAGCTAAATTACACAAAAGTCATTACGAGTAAAAAGTCAGCCAGAGAGCTAAGTGGCAAATATGCAATTGAGATCATTGGGATTGCTAGAGCACAAGAATTAGAAGATTTATTATTTTAAATCAGGAAAAAAGTTAAATAAGCAGTCATCAAGTAAAATACCATGAATTTCTGTTTGAGTCCCTTTGGGAACTTTTGCTAAAATTCTTTTTTTACCAACCTCATTAGTAATATATCCCAAAGGAGCAATTCGAGTTGGATAGCTAAGTATGATGACATCTATTCCTGATAAATATGTCGTTGACGTTCTACATGTATCACCGACTCTAAGTTGGCCCATTGCTCTTTGGGCGGCAATTGCTGTTTTAGGTAAGTATTTTGTCGGTTGATAAACATGAAATGCTTTATTCATTGCTTCTAGGATATATTGGCCTTGGCAGCTTACTTCTTCATTATAACATAATTCTTTCATATTTCTTTCGAGCTTTTTTATTTCTTTTTTTATATGCCTAGGTGCTAATCTTTTTATTTGTTTAATAAGTGTTACATTCACACATTTTGCATTATTGTAACATTCTTCAATTTGATTCTCTATTGCGCCAGCATGAGATATTTGTATTGCAGTAGAAAATAATATAGTTAATAATATTTTTTTCATATGAATTCCTCCTAATATTTATATTTGTTGCAGCTCTGAGTATCATGCAGGAAGTTTTGTAGGAGTATTTCTTCTTTGAATTTTTGTGAAAGTGTTTAGAGGCTTATAAACAGATAATTTTTACAAAAAAAGACCCACTATTGTGGGTCTTACATATTAAATTAGAATATAAATTTAATTACATTGAAGCATTGATAACCGCTTCAGAAGTTAAGGCCCCACCTTGGTTGTAAAGTTTAAGGGCAGCAGCCTTAACTACGGCAGAGTCTTTTTTAATTGTTTTAGCAATGGCATCTAAAGCAGGAGTTGTTGTCGTTTCATCAATTTGCATTTCCATAACTTCAGTTGTGATTTGGTTTTCGCTTTCAATTTCATTATTTAAATCAACTTGAGCTGTATTTAGCTTTAGCGTTGGTAAAGAATAGCTAGTAGAGTAGATGTGGCAGTCAAATCCGTCACCATAACATCCATTATCTTCGCTTTGATTGGCGTTAACAAATGCTGATGCTGAGGTTAATGTAAAAAGAATTGTTAATAAAGTAAGTGATAAGTATTGCATAAAGTCCCCTTAAGTTTTGTTAAGGGTATTTAATATATATTTGTGCTGCGCGCAAGCGCATTGTAAATATTACTGTATAAGCTCAATTGGATGAAAAATGTACTTTTGTGATTCAGATGCCATCAGTAAAGCTTCTTGTTGGTTTTTCACTTCTTTCGTCGCTGCTAAAATAAGGCTTAAATAAGAAAGGTCTATACTGGAAATCATCAATTTTGCATTATCATTCGAGTTGATTACCAATGAGTCATAGCCTTCTGTTTCTAGTCGGCTATCAGATTTTCTAAGTCTAAAATGACTCTGAGTTAAACTTATTTGAGAAGAGCGATTATCTGCTTTAAGTTTTTGTGAAAGTTTTTTCATCATTTCATCACTTCTAGCTTTCTGTAATCCAATATTAGGATCATAGGCTTCAAAGTGATAGTACTTAGAAGATTCAATTATTTTTGAAATGACAATGGCATGGCCTAGATTGTTTTTTCCAGGTATTTGAAAATGGACAACTGGGTAAGATCCAATATCAATAAGGTTTTGTAGTATGTTTATATTGTCGGTTGTAAGTCGAGTATCTGAAAACCACCGGCGAGCAGAGTTGATAAAATTAAAATTACTTTTATGATATGAAGAGATATATTTAGCTAACTGCTCTTGATCAAAACTTGCAGTAAAGTCATATAGATTTTCATGGCCTGGAATAACAATAATATAATTATTCATTACCGCTTTAATGAGTTCCATGTTTTCACTTTTTGAAAGAGCAGGAAGATTAGGAGCAAAAATAGCATTGGTTTTAAGTCTAGACTGAAGGATGGCGACTGACGCACACATGGGAGTTTTAATCCCATCAATTTCATAACCATTTTTCAAAGAAATAATATCATCCGAGTTAAGCTTAGATTTGATTTCAATTTGTTCTCGTTCTGTTGCTAGTGTGAAAATGAGTCGATTTGAACCTGTATAATCAGAAACAACCTCATAATTTAAATATGTATAGGGACTAAAAAAACTATCTGCTATAAAGTCTCGATTAAATTCCCAATAAATAACTCCATTGTCATAAAGAATTTTTCCAGCTTCATATGAAAAATTATCTAATTTAACCCATTTGTTCTTAGTCTCATGAGCATGTTGATAATGAATTGCGATATAAACTGAATTGTTTAAAGTCTTAAATTTTGCAGATTTAATTTTTATTGTGTCCCAAGGATCACCCGCAAGTTTAACAGAGGGAAGTTCGATCCTTTTAAGTAATGGTATCGTCTGGCGAAAATACTGTGAGACTTGTTTTTTTTGAGCGTAGGTATCTAGGTATAGGTATTGTAGTACAAAAATATTTAGCTTTATAGATTCATTATTTGATAAGTGTTCTTTCATCAAATGTAATTTGATATAGGCAAATCTTCTTATGGATGAATCAGTAGAAGTAAGTTGCTTTCTTAGATTTTTGAAATAAAGATGATTTAAATCAAGTGGAAATTTTTCATCAAAAAATCTTTCTCTTTTTTTTGTTATACCTAGATGAACTTGTGTTGCTTGTGAGATAAGGCCTAATGATTTAAGTTTTTCTGGGAGTAAATTTGGCACTCCAGAGAAAAAACCGAAAATATCATTTCCTAGAGCATTGCTAAGAGTATTACTTACAATGGTTGCACAGTTATTGGTAAAAAAACTGTATTCCATATTAAGTCCAGTTTTAAGGAGCTCGTTAATTTTTCTTGCCAGAGATATTTTCTGTTCTTGAGTAAGGTTAAATTTATAACTAATCATATCGCGATCTTCAGTGATGGTATGATAGTCTTTTGCAACTTTATATGACTTCATATCAATACGAGCATTGTAGTTTTGTCCTAGGCCGATACCACGAAGTAGGCTGTAATTGTTTAAGTCAGGGATATCTGCAACAAACTCAATAATAGGGTCATTGAGTGTGGGTGCATCATGATATGAAAAACGAAGGTAGCTATGTCCAAAAGCAGACTTCCCAATTCCTTTACCACTGGCCAATAAATAATATACGTCTTTAATTTTGGATATATCGAGTGCTTTAGGTTTGTTTGCATAAGCAAAACAACTAATTGATAAATTAAATAAAAGAATTAAAGCAAAAAGTCTCATCCTTAAATCATAGCTTTCAATCAGTGAAAAATTGATAGTCTATGTAATTTATATATCTAGTGTCTAATGTTTAAACAGCATTTATTCTGAAAAAACATAATTGTCTGATTTCTAGACATGTATGTAAATTTGGGTAAAGGCTCTATTTTTCAATCAAAGCTTTCAGTACGATTTAAAAATATTTTTATAGTGAAGGAGAAATAAATGAAATACTACTTATTTGGGTTAACCCTACTCATTTCAATGTCAGGCTTTGCTGGTGGTCATGGTTTAGTTGAGGGGTTTTATATTGCAGATAATTCTGATTCACCTATCCATATGATTTCAATAAAAAAAGATGGAAGAGGGACAAAAATATTTATACTTGAAAATAACAATGTTTGTACTGGGGAAAGGACATTAGAATTGAGTGGAGGGGGGACAACAACAAGTCAAGCTCCTAAGTCGCTTTCTGTGAAGAATGTATTATTTGAAATTAATAATGAGCTGGTCTGCGAAAAACATATAAAAGTTTTTCCTGAAGATAATGAGCAAATTAGTATGATTGTTGATGACCGCACAAGATGGATTTACGGTATTGGAGATGTAACTTACACATTTTCTAGAGTTTCTGAAGAGGAATATTTAAACGAAGCTTTGAGTGTAATAGAAAGTGGAGAGCTAATCATTGATACAGGCAGTAGCAAAAGTATTACTGATATGAATACAAAAGTTAATAATATATGCGAGGGTCACTTCTCTGCAGATTGTAAAGACTTACCGGCTTGGCTAGAAATGTACACTGAAGGTAGCAATGATGAGATGGTTTACTCAATCGGTATTAAGCAGTAGGTAAATAATCACTCTCGGAGATAAATAACAAAAAGTAAAACGTGGGCGAGAGAGACAGCTTTTTCGACCGAGATATAAAAAGACAAAGAAATAAAATATAGACGGTTTTAGAAAACCATTACTTAAATGAACGGAGGTGAATAATGAAAATAGCGTTACTTAGTGTCACATTATTGGCATCAATATCAATTCATGCCAATGAAATATACAATTGCTTAGACAAAGAAGAAAGCTTGATTCGCGAGGCAATCCAAGACAGTCACATATCTAGGGAGAAAATTCTTTCAGATATTGAGTTTGCAATTTCGGAAAGAAAAGGTGAGCTTTCTAAAAAAGTAGTTAAAAAATTACAAAAGTCTAAATACATGCTCAAGTGTGCTGGTTGGAGAACTAGAAACTTGAAATTTGATTGTTCAGAAAAGGAATATGTAGGTTATTTTATGAAGGTCTTTCCAATATTTGGAAATGAAGTAGATGTAGCATCATATCATATGAGAAATGTTGACTATGATTTTTTGGTTGGTTCAATTATTCATGAGGCAACTCATAAGTGTGGAACAAATGATGCAGACTATTTTTATCAAAAAAATCAAGTGCCCCATTCAAAATGGTATAGTGAGTGGCAAAACATTGCTTCAACCTATGATTATTGGTCCATCAAAGGCTTTTGTGTCCCAGAAATTGATTGTTAGATTCTAGGTAAGTGAATAGTCCCTGCTCAAAAAGACAGGGACTTAAAATACAAAAAATAATTTTGATCAAAAAAGCATGCTTTCTTGGTCAGTGAATAAAAAGACGAAAAATTTAATAACAACGGTTAAATATTGACCATTATTAACTTGCACAGGAAATATTATGAAAAAATTATTATTTGGCTTAGTCGCTATTTTATCACTTTCTTCTTTTGCACATAACTTACCAGACGATGTAATGAAAGCTGAATTAATCAAGGTTATGGTAAAACACAAAAAACCTTTTGCTTCTATCTTAAAAGAAGACCTAGAGCAAGGAGTTTTTTATACTAGTTTTGCAGAAAGACATTTAATACCAGTAGTAAATTTCTATGAGTGGGGCTTTAATGGTTATGATAAAACTGGAGATCAAGATTTAGAAGAGTTTCATTTTTCATTTCAATCTAATGATAAAAACTATGAACTAAATTGCTTGTTACGTTCTGCTGAACTGCTCAGTAAAACCAATGGCTCTGTGAAATATGAATTAAAACCAGCTGAATGTGTGTTACGCGATAGTGATGGAGCCAGTAGAGATGTTTTCATACCTAATGCAACTCACCATACGAATGGAAGATACTAGAAATGTAAATTAAGACTGATTAACAATGTCCAGACTTAAAGTGCAAAAATTAATCTTGGTCGAGAAAGACAGCTTTTTCGACCAAGATATAAAAAGACTAAGAAAATATAAATAAGGTTTGAAATAAAACCACTGTTTATATAATAACACATTTAAAGAGTTATGTACCTGCAACAATTTCAAATTCATGTACAGATTCTGCAGATCGACCTATTATGGACTAAAAAATAAAAATGTATTGTTAATAACTTCAATTTATAAAGTTTTTGTGGATAAACTCGGACCATTGTTTGAGTTTGGTTTTGGAATAAGAGTTTTCCACAGGTTGAAAAGTTTTGTCAGTTTTCCACAGCTTATCAATTTCTTCAAAACTTAGTTTTCCAATACCAACCGAAGCACCAAGGGCCACTCCGAAAGCAGTTGTTTCTATAACCTCTGGTCTGGTAATTTGTTTTCTTGAAAAGTCAGCTTGAATTTGCATCAGAAGGTCATTCATTGAGGCACCCCCATCTACACAGATGTTTTCAACAGAGGCAGGGCTATCTTCAATGAGAGCGTTAATGGAATCGTTAATGGCCAGTGCAATTCCATCTAAACATGCTCTAGCAAGGTGTTTTTGTTCAGTGTCTCTTGTTAGTCCGATGATGGCACCTTTAGCATCAGCATTCCAGTAGGGAGAACCAATTCCTGAAAAAAATGGAAAAAAAACTAAGTTTTCCATTTGAGATAAATCTTTAACTTCCTTAGCCAAGTTTTCAACATCAGAACTTTTTTTAAACATTTTTAAGTTATCTCGTAACCATTGAACTGCAGCTCCTGCAATATAAGAGCTTCCTTCCAAGGCATAAGTTGGTTTTCCATTTTGCTTGTAAGCCACAGTTGTTAAAAGTCCGTTAGAGCTATATATTTTTTCTTCCCCCGTATTTAAGAGAATGAAGGCCCCTGTACCATAAGTGCATTTGAGTGAGCCTTTGGCATGGCCAGCTTGTCCAAAAAGGGCAGCTTGTTGATCTCCAAGGATACAGGAAATGGGAATTCCATCGGGAAGAAAGGCCAAATTTTTTGTCGTGCCAAAGTTGGTAAATGACTCTTGGATTTTTGGTAAGAACTCTTGATTTATTTCAAAAAAATCTAGAAGTTCAGGATCCCAATCACAGTTATCAAGATTCATTAAAAGTGTTCGTGAAGCATTTGATGGCTCTGTGGAAAAACTCTTGTTTCCACTAAGCTTATAAAGTAAAAATGTATCAATTGTGGATAACCGTAGATTATTATTTTTGGCTGCATTAATGACAGATTCATTATTGTTTAAAAGCCACTGCATTTTCGTAGCGGAAAAATAAGGATCGAGGGGGAGCCCAGTTTTCTTTTGTAGGTTTTGATATTGGTCTTTATTTTTTTTGCAAAATTCAGAGGTTCTTCTGTCTTGCCATACAATTGCATTAGAAAGGGGTTCTCCATCTTTTGTGTAGGCACAAGTTGTTTCACGTTGATTTGTTATACCAATACATTCAATACAAGACTTATCCACATTATTATTTTTTAGGACTTTGATAATTGTTTTCTCAACAGAATCCCAAATATCGTTTAAGTTGTGCTCGACCATGCCTGGATGCGGATAAATTTGTGGAAACTCACTATTAACTTTATCTATAACGGTAAAACTTTGGGAGTCAATAAGCATTGCTGTGGTACCAGTTGTTCCTTGATCAATTGATAGAATAAACTTTTTCATAAATAAGAGTCCTCGTTATTATCTGACTTGTAGTTTTTGATCAGGATCGTCTAGAATTACATTAGCAATTGTTTCCCAACGTTTTGCTGTATATCCATTAATCTGTGAAAGAAAACTAACAGAGATAATCATGATTCCGGCCAGTAAGAGAACAAACTCAACTAATGTCTGACCAGATTGCTTTTTTATGTTAAAATGAGTAATGTTCTTCATTGGAAATTAATACCTTCTTAATTGAGGATTACGTCTATAGTATAATTTTTACAGATTTGGAGAGAAAGAGAATGAAGAAATTTTTTCCGGCCATAGCAATAACGCTACTTTTTGGAGTGCTTTTAGTCTCTCAAATGGTGATTAATGGTCAAAAACTTTCGGCCTCTAGAATTGAAAAAAATAAAGAACGTTTTAGCCTTTATGAAAATCAATACAAAAAAATTGTGGATAAAACAACTTCTGGAACAAAAATTAATCTTAAGGCAAAAAAAGGATTAGTCATTGTTAATTTTTGGGCCTCTTGGTGTAGACCTTGTGTAAGTGAATTTAAAACTCTCAACAAATTAAAAGATAAATATCAAGATAAAGTATTTATCTTAGGTATTAATAATGATGAAGAGGAGCCTCGTAAAAAAGTGGCCATGATACAGTCAAAGTATAAACTTAAATTCGAGTCCTTAGTTGATCCAAAGGGAAACTACGCCTCTGAGTTTAATATTTTAGCATTACCTGCTTCAATTGTTTATCATAATGGTAAAGTGATTGCTTTTTATAATAAGGAGCATGACTTTATGTCTGATGAGTTTCTTGAATTAATTGATTCTCACTTATAGCAAAGTTTCTTCCCCAAGAATAAGTTATTTGGTCAATACTAGAGCATTTAAAAAATGAGAAGCGGGGTTTATTGCCAGCAATAAGGGCCCCTTGATCATATAAACCTAAGGCATGGGCCGAGTTTAAGCATAAGGCAGACCACAGTTGGGCCATATTAAGATTAAAGTTTTTAGCACATAATGAGGCAATCAGTAATATATTATCACAATGACATGATCCTGGATTATAGTCGCTGGCCAGGGCAACTTTGCAACCAGCTTTAAGAAATTTCTGAGCTTCAGCAAGTGGCTTTCCAAGAAAATAAGCGGTACCTGGTAATAATGTGGCCACTGTTTGAGAATTTGCTAAGGCATCGATACCATCTTCGCCTGTACACAGAAGATGATCTGCACTGACTGCGTTATATCGAGAAGCTAACAAAGCTCCTTTGTTATCATTGAATTCATCGGCATGAATCTTGATTTTGATTCCTAACTTAGTAGCTACTTTAAATAACTCTTCTGAATCTTGATAGTTAAAATAACCTTCTTCATGAAAAATATCTATAAAGTCGATGATGTTTTGCTCAGCGAGCTCTTCTAAAAGAGGATAGACGACTTTTTGCATATACTCGTGAGAGTTATCATATGTTTTTGGAACAGCATGTGCGGCAAGATAAGTGTTAAAAATTTGTATTTTGCCTGAAAAATGTTTTTTTAATCTATCAATGACATGACTAATTTTTCTTTCACTTTCAACAGTTAGTCCATAGCCACTTTTAATTTCAATACTTCCAACCCCGTAAGAAGCAATTCGTTCTATTCTTTCAATGCCTGTTTGAAATAATTCTTCTTCATCAGTTGTGATCGTATTTTCCA
Organism: Halobacteriovoraceae bacterium; assembly: GCA_002706205.1. Classification (GTDB taxonomy): domain Bacteria; phylum Bdellovibrionota; class Bacteriovoracia; order Bacteriovoracales; family Bacteriovoracaceae. The sequence goes on along the minus strand of PAKC01000044.1, from coordinate 9,038 downwards.
TGGTAGACAATATACCACCACCGGCATTGGCAATTTCTTGATAGTCAGCACCATTAAGTCTCATGGAGTATTCAAATGATCTATCGCCTCCAAACACCAGGTGAGTATGCGAATCAACAATTTCAGGTGTTAAAACATAACCTTCGCAATCATGGGATGGGATATGATGAAATTGTTTAGGAAGCTCATTAGCAAGCCCCACCCAATGAATTTTATCTTCGTCAAAAACAATAGAGGCTTTATTCAAAACGCTTAAGTCATCAGGAGTTAAGAGACGACCATCTTTTTGGGAAGCTTTTTCTAGTGTCAGTATTTGGGAAAAATTTTTAAAACATTTCATAGATAAATTAAAAAGTATAAAGAAGGTTAATCATTAAAAGATTGGACTTATTTAAATGGCCTAGTTTTGTTTGAAGTTCAAACAGTGGAAGCTGCATTCCTGCTGTTCCCATAATACCGTAATTGATTTCAGACTCGTTATTAATAGTATATCCATCTGGACTAGAATAAGAACCAACTCTGTAAATAAGTGGCAAACTAAGACCAAGGCGTGTTTTTTCATTATCCGGACGAATATAATAGCCTAATTCAAAGAGCATACTAGCAACTGGAACTCCACTTTGTTTGTAGTTATTAGTAATGGATTCACCTCTTGCTTCTCCAGCTACTGTTGTCGTTCCTGAGCAAGTTGCCCCAGATACTTCATAACCGTTAAAAGCGCTACCATATCTTAAGCCTGCACCATAACAAATAGTAGAGTTGTTTGAAATAAGGTCTGATTGAATCGAGCTAGAGTTTTCCTCAATTTGAACGCGATCCTGATAAAGCATTCTTCCAAAATAAAGAAAGAACTCAAAGTTTTTGCGTTTTTTAATAATGTATTCAATTTTCTTATCAATATTATCAAGAAAAGCAGAACATTTGCTATTAAAGTCAGTTTCATCACATATCTTAAAATATCGTTTAGCAGCTTTAGCATCTGAAATTTTCTCTGTTCTTAAAAAACGAGCGTAATAATTTTGGGCCAGATAAAAATAACTACTGTTAAGAACTTTAGGAATATCAACTTCATAAACCTCATCTTTACGAAGAGCTTGTATAACCTGAATATGTTTTCTTTTATAATTATTTTTAATGAAGCGATTGAAAAAATATATAGAGTAAGAATATTTTCGAATTTTATGATAGTTAACTGAAATCAAATATAGTGGGCTGGCCGGAATAGATTTTGTTCGTTTAAAGTTATAAGCTTTTTGCAGATATTTCAAACTCGCAGGGTAGTTTTTCTTTTTAAATTGTATTTGAGCTCTTTTAAAGTAAATAGCTTTTTTACTTCTTCGCGCCTCTGTCGAAAAGCTCATGAGTAAAATCAATATGGGGAGAACTTTTAAAACCATAAGTGTATTTGTCCTATGAAGCTCCAACTATCTTTTGTTGCAGTTCCAGTTGTATATTCTTTTGTATTATACAAGTCTGCTCTAAGTTCTATTCTTTGAACTGGAAAGTACAATATACCAGGTGCAATTCTATGAATTTCGTTAGTAGATGAAGTATCTGGAATTGACTGTTCATATGTTGTTACAAAATAAAAACCTCTAAAGATGTAAAAATGGTTTTGAAGAAAAAGGTACTGCTCGGCAGTAGTATCAGACCCGGTAGGTGTGTTTGAGACTTGTCCGACTTCAAACATAACTGAGGATCCTTTTCCAACTCCAGCTTTCGCTAATAATGCCATCGCCCCTCGCTCAAGGTCATCACTAGATTCACTTAAATATGAGCCACCGATTCTAATATTATCTGTAATAGAGTATTCAAGTTTAGTTGAAAAACCAGACATTTGATATTCTTGCGCTTTTTCTAGATCACCTATATAATATTGTCCGCCAAAGTCAAAACTTTGTTGACCATAATGAAAGACTGCACCATGAACAGAACCATATTGATCATTTCCAGTTTTTAAGCGTGAATAGCTAGTATGATCAGGGACTCTAATTCCAAAAACCTTATCCATTTTTCCCAAATAGATTCCTAGGTTAGGTTTGAGTTTCCAGCCAATATAGTGCTCTCTTGAATAAGTAAGATCTTCTCCAGCTGCAACTTCGTATTCAGCTTTTCCTGAAGGCAAACTGTTACTTGGAACCATAGAGTGAGTATAAGTAACAATGAATTGTTTTTTGGCACCAAATACGGCTGACAAAGTTGCATCCATTTGCATATTAACCCATCTTTCTTGGGACTCATCTGTCTCCAAGCTAGAGTAGATATTGGCACCTCGATAATCCAATGCAGGTTTTAAAAATTGTTTATCTTGCTTGTTAAATAAAAACCCAGAGCTTTGACCTAGTTGTTCATCAGTTGTCGAATCACTAACAAAAAGCCTTCCAGCAAGCGCACTCGCAGCGACACCACGTCCATAATCGTTTAGGGGGCCAGCTCCAAAAGGATTGTAATGACAGGTTAGACAATTATGATATCCCTTTCCAATAAAGTTGGGATAGGCCAAGGCCTTAAAGCTCATTAAAAAAAATAGGCCTAAGATAAAAATTCGCATAAAAACATTCTATTTAAAAGAAATAGAAATTACCAATATAATTCAATGTGATTTCAAGAAATTAGCGTTTTTCTCTATCTTGTTGAAATTTCGAAATAAAGAGCAAATCTGCACATAATTTATGTCATGAAATTTTAACCTAAAAAAAGAGTCATTATGATGATGAGGATATAACCCTTTAAAAGTACATAAATAACATACTTAAAAAGAGTAAAGTATTTAGAAAAAATAAAAATTTACTCTTATGTCCTTATAATTTTAGTCAAGTTAACCGAAAGGGTTTTATGACCAAGGGGGTAAGAGTGGTATTTATTAAGAAAAAGCAGTTGTTGCCACTTACATTACTATTATTAGCATCCTCAGTAGAGGTGCAGGCGGGGCCTCGAGATCAAGCAAAAAAACTGTATTCATCACTGACTGGTAATACTGCAAATAAAGCGATTGCTGATAAGTATGAAAAGATGGTCAAGGATGGAAAGATTAAAGCTGCTGCCAAAGAAATAGTTGAGAGTAATCAAGGCTTTTATAATGTTACACTTAAAAACTTTTTTACACCCATGTCAAATGAGGATGGAACTCAGTTTGCTCCACTTAATGATATGACAGCAACACTAATTGGGGTCACAAGAGATGAGATCGATTTTTTTAGAGTTTTTTGGGATAATATTCTTTATCAATTTGATGGCCAGTTAATCACAAACTCAGCTTCAGGAATTCCATCGAAGTTTGATAAATATAAAGCTACAAATGATAGACTGTATTTAAGTAAGTATGATGCAGCTATTCCGACTTATAATAGAGCAAAAAATAATATGTATGAAGAAGCAGAAAAAATGAATATTAGTTATTCTGATACATCGGCTTTGGTTCGAACTCAACAAAATCCTTATACGACACTAAAAGAAGCTGCCATCGCCGGTATTTTTTCTACCAGAGGATGGGCTAAGGCATATTATGAAGCAGGAACTAATAGAGCTTCATTTGCCTATTTTGCTAAAAACTTTTTGTGTCTAGAAATGGAAGAACTTAATGATACGACCATTCCAGACTTTAGAGTAAGAAGAGATGTTGATCGAGCTCCAGGAGGAAAGACCGAAACCTATAAAACATTCTGTGTTGGGTGTCACGCAGGTCAAGATGCCTTAGGTGGAGCTTTTGTTTATTATGATTTCACAAGTGGCGCAATGAGATACGCTGAACACGAAGGTGTTAATGAAAATGGTGAAATTGTTTCGGTTGGTCCTATCGCTCCAAAAATTAATAAAAATAATATGTTTCCGGATGGAAAAATTACGACTAGTGATAGTTGGATCAATCTTTGGAATGAAGGGCAGAATGCTTATATCGGATGGGGAGAAGCAACTTCTGGAAACGGAGCAAAGTCTTTAGGTAAAATGTTTGCTGAAACCAAACAAGTCCGAAGCTGTCTTGCTAAACAAGTTTTTGAGTCTGTTTGTTATCGAACACCAAGTTCAGAAGAAGATAAAAGAACAGTGGAAGTTTTGGCAGAAGAATTTGATAAAGATGGCAATATGAAAAATCTATTTATAAATGCAGCACTAACATGCATAGGAGATTAATATGAGGCTAGATATATTAAAATTTATTGTGCTTTTGTTAATAACAGTCTCATGTATAGAGCCTGAAAAAATTGAGGAGTTAAGTTCTAATGATAACAAAGGTGAGTCTGGAATTTTAAGTGAAAAAGTTGATTCATCCGGGGTTGCAGCAAAAAACTTTGCTCAGATTAATAATACATATTCGAGTCTAACAGGTATTTCCATGGGAGATGAGGATATTAATAGTGAATACGCTCTGATTAAAACCCAGCTACCGTCAACGAGTAAACCTGAATCACTAAATGGGTTTAATCAAATTGCTTCTACAAGATTGGCTTTTGCCTATTGTGATAAGTTTATTGATAAGCGTTCTGACCTTTTATCATTAAATAATAATGATGCTTTAAAAAATTTAATAGAAGGATTTATTGATGTCGACTTAAGTAAACCTGAGCATAGTAATATGTATTCACATCTACAATCAATAATGAATGATGATGACTCTCTTATTAATGATGGTAATGCAACATCAAAAAAGAGAAAGCTTTTGAAGCTGAGTTGTACTGCAGTTTTGGCCAGCTCTTATGTAACATTAATCTAATTTAAAAGATTGAGAGGATAATATGAGTAAAAATGATGATAAAAAATTCAAAAAAGTAATTAAGGATCAGCATCTTCCAGATCCATTTTTACATGAAAATCATAAACTTCCTCGCACACGTCGGGAGTTTTTAGCACATGGTTTTTTGGGCTTAAGTACAACTGTGATGATTCCAACTTTTACGACAATGCTTGCGGCTCAAAACAAAGCTTTTGCAGAAACTGTTGCCTGTGAATTACCACAATTTAGTGCAGGACTTCCTTATTTATGTATTGATGTCGCAGGGGGGATGAATATTGCAGGTTCAAATGCCATTGTCGGTATGGCCAAAAATGGTGAACATCAAGAAGATTATGGAGGTGCTTCCGACTATATCAAACTTGGAATTACTCCAGGAGAAACACCTGCTGCGAGTGGAAAGGTGGAAGGAAAATATGGATTAAAATTTCATCGAGCAAGTGGAATTTTAGAAGGAATGAAATCTGTTTTAGATGGCGAAACTATGCCAAATGGAAGACCAATAGAAGATGGTGTTGATGGTTTAGTTTTTTGTTCGAGAACCTCTGATGATTCAGCAACAAATCAAATTAATACCGTTTATATGGCCAATAAAGCGGGAGCAAAAGGTGAATTAGTACAACTGATTGGTAACTCAAGTACAGATACAGGGGGACGTTCTGCAGCACCAGGAGGACAAGTCAACTTAAACTTAAGACCTTCAAAAGTTTCAAATAATAACGATGCTGAAGGCTTATTAAGTTTGGGAAATACACTTTCGGGGCAAAACTATCTGCGTTCTACAGATAGTGGTGGTCAAGAAAGAGTTAAGAAATTTATGGATAGAATCTCCAAGATGAGTAAGAACAAGGTTAATGAGTTAGCAAAGAAAAATTCTCTAGGACAAATTCAAGATGTTTTAAACTGTTCACTAGATGGAGCAAAACAACTTTTTAATACGTATAGTGCAGAAATGTTAAATCCGGCAAATGATGCGACTGTAACAAATGCTTTTGGGGGGGAATCCCAAAAAGTGGCCTCAGTTGCAAAGCTTGTCTTAGATAGTATTGCGGGAGCTGGAACTATTACAATTGGTGGTGGGGACTACCATGGCGGGACAGCTGTTCGTACGCATATGAAAGACACTGAAGTTGGAAGGGCCATTGGTAGATGTATTCTACTAGCAAAAGAAAAAGGAAAAAACTTAGCTATTCACCTCTTTACAGATGGTGGTGTTGCAGGTGATGGAGGGGGACTTTCAGAGCCGGTAGATGTTTTGGGAATTGGTCAAGTTGAAAAAGTAAAGTGGACAGGTGACTCCGGAACAAGGTCATCATCGCTTTTATTATTTTATAAGCACAATCATGATGGATCTACTTTAGTAAGAGAAGATGGAAATGGCCCACGAAGACAAGTCGGGAATTATATTAAAAATGGTGGTGTGAATCTTAGTACGACTATTGGAAATAATACGGAAAATTTATGGAAAGCTATCATGTTAAATTATTTAGCAGCACAAGGGAAAGAATCTGAATTCGAAGATATTTTTGGAAGAGGCTCGTTACCACAAGATCATGAAGCTTTAATTCGAATGAAAAAAATAGTTTAGAAAAAGTTATTGTACGTTTAGGGGAACTATGAATAAAATTCACTTTGTCATAAGTATTTTCTTATTAGCAGGCTTTATAAGTTGTAATGAAGTTCCAAAGCCAACTGAGCTAGAGTTTTCTAAAAAGGCATCCGGGGCAAACTCGGCAGAGGCATTTAGAAATACAGTTCATCCATTGCTTATAAAACATTGTTCCGCCTGTCATGGTGATAATGGCTCAAATATTCGACATTCAGTTTCAGATTATAAACAAGCACATGATGTTATTGTTGACGGAGGAAAAGTCGATTTTTCTAATCCTCAAAACTCTCGACTTGTTTCGAAACTTGTGAAGCAAAGACATAATTGTTGGGAAGGTGGATGTGAATCAAGTTCCCAAGAAATGTTAGAGGCAATTCAAAAGTGGATTGAATTAAGAGTAGATACACCTATTCAACTAGACGGTGCAACAACTCAAGCTTTAATGTATAAAGATGCAGAAAAAAGATTACCTGAAACTATTAATGGTTCTCTCTTGATGCAAGCTGAAAATGGTGAACTCCAAGGGAGAATGAAAACTCATACACATTCCCAAGCTTCGAACTTTACTTATATTGCAGGTGATGATCCTCCTGTACACCCTATCGAGCAGACACCAAGAATAGCTGAGGTAAATGGGGGATGTAAAATTGTTACTGATAGTGATCTCGCAAATACAACGACGGGCCGTTATAGATTAAGAGAGCGTCGCAGACATATTAATCAGGAAGGATATCGATATTATAGTCAAAGAGTGCGGTTTAGAATTATAAGACCAGATAAACGTGCTGAATACCAAGCCGCTATAAAAGCAGGAAAGACCACTGAGGCTGAACTTGAAAAGTTCTTTCTTTCTTCTGGACCAGAAGATGAAGAGGGAATCTTAGGAGGAGATCTTCAACTTGATCGAGGAAGTGCTCTAAGAGTATTACCTGAGTTTATGGAACATGATGAATATCTTTCAAAGATAAATTCACAAGATCAAACTTTTAAAGATTTTTTTGCTCCAAGATTTGGTGAAAGTGGAATTGAATACTTTGTTCCTACAAATGAAGAAATTCGATCAGGTTTACCAAGTTATCTCAAAAGAACTGTTATTTATAATAAATTAAGGGATAGTTTTTTAGAATATTTTTATGACAGGAAAAATGGCAGTTGGGTAGCAGAAAACAGTGTAAAGGCCCCACCATTTGTATTAAGAACTTATAAATCAGGTTCAACAACTGTTTTATTTGAAGCAAATAATCAATCTGTATCAGATCAATTTTTTAATTATTATTTTCCTTTAACAAGTGCTACTGCACTTAACTCCGTTTCTGGAAGTGATCCAACTCATCTGATTGATACATATGTACATTATTTTGTTGATCCTAATGATAGAGACTTCTCTGACTTTAGATGGCAATATGATAGTGAAAACGAGCTTTTTGATTTAGATCGAGGAAATACGAATTTGGATCTTTCTGCTTTATTGGCCGACAATTCACTTGTTGATAGTCGAGCTATTATGACTGAAAACTATGGAACAACTTTATACCCAGTAGTAAGAGCAAACTGTGTTAGTTGTCACGGCGATGGAAGTGGTAGACCTCAATTTGCCCATCCTAATAAATCTGTCGCTTTTGATGCAATGATTCAGTATGCAAACTTTAATACGCCAGAAAACTCGCGTCCGGCCACAAGAATGGATGAGGGACATAATTGTGGAGCAAATTGTGCAAGTTTAAAAGCAGAGATGGTTGCGGCGATATCAACTTGGGCATCACAGAATACTACAGATATAGAAGCGGCTAAAAATAATGGGAGTCAACAACTTAAAAGTTTATCTAAAAAAGAGCGTACTCCAGCTCGGGCAAGATATAAAGTTAGCATTAAAGAAGCAGGTGCTTATACGATATGGATAAAGGCGATGGCTTCAGATGGTAAAAGAAGATTTAATGTTAGAATTTTAGATAATCAAAATCGTCCTGTACCAAGATGTAAAGCAAATGAAACATGTCAGGCTACTGAAAATACCTATAAAGGAAAATCGGCCAGCCAGATTGATGAAATGTTTTGTCAGTCTATGAATCCAGCTACGTCTAGTCAGTGGGTTTGGTATACTCCATCTATTAATGATTTAGAAGAAAGAATTAAATGGGATCTTGGTGTAGGTGAATATACAGTAGAGGTAATTGAAAATGATGTTAACGCTAAAATAGACTTAATTGCTATAAGTAAGAACCCTGAATTTAATCCAGCAAAAAACTTAATTGATGAAGGACTTATCTCAAGTGCAAAACCAAGAATATTAAAATATGATATTAGCTCATTGGTAAACTCACCTGCTTTTTTTGAAATTGAAGTTAAGGAAAAAAATGGTGGTGATTCTTATGTTTTTAGAAATCCAAGATTTAGTGGAAATACTCAGAATATTAAAGTTAAAAACATTAAAGTTATGATTAATGACAAATATGAATTTACGGACTCATCTTATACTAAGATTGATGCCGTTGTCGGGACACAAGAAAGAATCTTAACTTCAGCTCCTTTGGTTGCGTTAAGTATTAATGGATTGGGTTCTGATACTTTTAAATTTGTATTTGAAGATTTAAAGACAACAAGTGCGCCAAAGTCGAAATTAGAGGATGATGCACCTGTTGCTATTGAGGGAAGAAAATGTAAAAAACTCGCATTATTTGAAGCGACAGTTATGCCAATTTT
>PAKC01000043.1 GCA_002706205.1 Halobacteriovoraceae bacterium | reverse complement strand
AAAACCAAAGGTTTCAAGATATAATCCAAACTTATTCGTTAAAGCGTGTACAATATGTGCTTATAGTCCTCAAAACCTAATGGGCGCATCGCTCCAGTAAAAATAACAGGGGTATTTTTATTATCCCAAGCTTCTTCTAAGAGCTCTGCACTAAACTGCATAGTATCAGTCCCATGCAAAACAACAATGGGATGTGAATCCTTAGAAAGCTCTTGAACTTTAGACACAATCTTTTTTCTATCTTCAAGTTGCATCTCTAAAGAATCAATCGCCATTAAAGAATGAACGACAATTTCGGTATAGGGAAGCCTTAAACGTTGATTGAGCCGGTTTTTTATAACAGTTTCTCGATTAAACAAAGTTCCTTCTTGTTCATCATAAGTCTTTTCAATAGTGCCCCCGGTAGTGATAATATTGATTCTCGTCCAAGAATTTTCAGCGATATCCTTATTTATCATTTTTTTTACCTCTAAACCTTGACGCCGGCGTCTTTGGCCCCATATTAATTTTGCCTACAAATATTACGCAAATAGTTAAATATGACAAGGAGTAATTATGTCTTCACGTAAAGGACACATTTCAGTAAACACAACGGATATTTTTCCCATTATAAAAAAATGGCTTTATTCTGAACATGATATTTTCGTCAGAGAGCTAGTCTCAAATGCTTGTGACGCTATCACAAAAAGAACCTCCGTCTCACGAACAACGGGACAAGAGGTTGAGCCAGGAAAAGTCGATGTGGCCATAGACAAAGAAGCAAAAACAATAACATTTAAAGACAATGGTATTGGGATGTCCGAAGATGAAGTTGAAAAATATATTGCTCAACTGGCTTTCTCGGGTGCGGAAGAATTTGTTCAAAAGATGAAAGATGCAGAAGGAGAAAAAGGCGATATTATTGGTAAATTTGGTCTAGGTTTCTATTCAGCATTTATGGTCGCAGATAAAGTTATAATTGAATCTTTATCTATGAAAGAAGGAGCCAAACCAACAAAATGGGTTTGTGAAGGTGAAACAGATTATGAGTTTTCTGATTCTGATAAATCAACTATTGGAACAGAGATCACATTACATATAAATGAAGAAAATAAAGAATTCTTAGAGACATGGAAACTAAGAGAGACACTTAAAAATTATTGTGACTTTCTTCCTTATCCTATTGAACTTAAAGACTTAAATGAAATTGCAAGAATTACCCAAGAAAATGCCAAGGCGGAAAAAGAAGAAGATAAAAAACCTCTTCCAACAGACATTATTAATGATACAGAACCTCTTTGGAAAAAAGATCCTTCAACCTTAAAGGACGAAGACTATAAGAATTTTTACAAAAAACTTTATCCAATGGACCCTGAACCATTATTTTGGTTGCATTTAAATGTTGATCACCCTTTTACTCTGCAAGGGATTCTCTTTTTTCCAAAGCTAAATCCAAACAAGCCGACGAATGAGTCAAATATTAAGTTGTACTGTAAACAAGTTTTTGTTTCAGATAACGTTAAGAATGTTATTCCAGAATTCTTATCCCTTCTAAAAGGTTCAATTGACTCCACTGACATCCCATTAAATGTCTCTAGGTCTGCTTTACAAGGTGATCCAAATATAAAGAAAATTTCAAATTATATTGTAAAAAAAGTTGCTGAAAGTCTCAAAAAACTCTTTAAAAATGATCGGGCCAGATATGAAAATGCGTGGGAGGATATCGGTTTATTTGTAAAATATGGTGTTATTTCAGATCAAAAATTTGATGACTTAATGAGAGATAAAGTCCTCTTTAAAAATTCTGAAAATAAATTCATGACCTTAACAGAATATACAGAGTCAATCCCTGAAAAACATAAAGAAAAAATGAAGGGCAAAATTGTTTATTTTGAAGAAAATTCTTCTGATGAAACACTTAGAACACAACTTTTAGAAGAAGGTATTCAGGCTCTCACGACTGATGCTTATATTGATCCACACTTCACTCAACATGTTGAAGTTAAGAAAAAAGATGATCAAGAAATTAAATTTCAACTTGTAGACAATGCAATTGAAGATATTCTTGAGACAACAAATGCTTCTGAAGATGATATAAAAATCAAAGACCTTTTCCAAACAATCCTAGTCGGAGAAAAGGATGAAAAGAATCCAGCTCAAATGGAAGTGGAAATTAAAAATTTTAAAAACTCAGCAACTGCTGCTTATTTTAAAGTTGATGAATCAATGAAACGTTTCCAACAAATGACTAAATCTATGGGCCAATCTCATTTTGATATGCCTATGAAAAAAACACTTGTCTTAAATCCTTCTCACAAACTTGTGCAAAACGCCTTTAAACTCTCTGAAAATAATGAAAAGAAAGACCTTGCAGGAAAGCTCTGTCATCATATTCAAGACCTTGCAGCGATTTCTGGTGAAGGCTTAAATGACCAGCAAAGAAAAGATTTTGTTACAAGGTCTCAAGACCTCATGAGTGAACTTTCAAATTTAGCTCTTTAAGCAATAACAATAAGTAGAGGAGAACTCCTCCTCTACTTATTTACATATCAACAACACTTTCAAAACTTATATCAGAAACCTTTTTAAATTTCTTTTGTTCACTTATATGGGAGTCTGCATCTGCTTCTGTAAACTTATTATGGGCAAGGTCTCTTCGCTTTTTAAAGTTATTAAACTCATCTCTTTCTTTTTCTTCTTGGCAATCAATACATAAAGATGCTGTTGGTCTGGCCATTAGTCTTTTTTGAGAAATATTTTCCCCACAGTCTTCACAATGCCCATAAGTTCCATCAAGAATCTTTTGCTTGGCCTGCTCAACTTTTCTAAGAAATAAAATATTTCTTTGATCAAGACGAAGCTTTAACGTTTCTTCTTTCAACTTGTTAAGCTTGTCTACTTCATCTCCTTGAGCAGAAGTTTGAAGAATTTTTTTTAACTCTCCCGTACCATTTCTCTCACTTAAAATGTCATTAAACATTGTCATAAACTTTTGTTGGGCGTTCATGTTCATCCTAAACTCCTTAAATAACAATATATGATGGGTTCAATCTTCCTAATTTCATAAGTTTAATTCCTTTAAACTTATTCCCTTCATCCTCGTTAATATAAATCGTGCTAAGTTCCTCTTTCACACTCCAAGTAAACTTCCTGTTCACTTGATGTGCTTTGTTTAAGCAGTTTTCGTGCCAATTCGAGTTTTATAGTAAATTTAAGAGCTTAAGATTATTTCACCTTTTTTGGCATGGTGCCAAAAGTGTCAAAAGTGCGTTTTGCCACTAAATTATTGGCCCTACTGCTAGCAAAATCCTTTCCTTTTTACAGGAACTAAATATTTGCTTAACAGAACATAAAGTGTTTCCTAACTTCTAGCTACACAATTTAGCAAGAGAGAACATATGATCAAAAACTTATTCACACACACGCTTTGGGCCCTAAGCCTATTTTTATTTGCTAACAATTCAATTGCCAGTAATTATTTTGATAAAAATGAATCCTGTCTACAGGTTGCAGATATCATGGCAGTAGAAAATCATTTCACACAATTTCAAGATTTTACAAAAACAGATAAAAAAGAAGTTTGTAGAAGTGAAGTTGGGGACAAGTGGTTTGAAATACTTAGGAGTACTCTAGCGATGCAGAGGCTAAGTCTCACAAATAAACTCAAAGAAAATCAAGACGATGCTCTCACTTTAAGCCCTATTCAAGAAAAAGACTGGTGGAGTTATTATACTCATCGAGCAGATAGCTATTCAATCGAGCCTAGTTATTGTAACCGAAGCAAAAGTATTGTCGCCTTTGTTTATAGATTTTTTAAAGGAAGAATTCATCTTTGTCCTAGGTTTTTTGAAATGAGTGTCTCAGAACAAATTGAAGTCCTGATGCATGAAGTTCGCCACTTTGATGGACACTCTCACGTAACTTGTACTCAGGGTAACGAAAATGGTAGTCGTGGAGCATGTGATAATGATATAAAAAATGGTGGCTCTTACGCTGTTTCAGTTCAAGCAGGAGTTGAACTCTCACAAATTGATCAACTCAGTGATGTAGAGCAAATCTTATCTGAATCAAGTGCTATTTATACAATTAACAATAAATTCAACTCTCTCCCACAAGTTAGAGCAACTGACTATCTTTTTGCGGCTAACAAGAAAGGTGAAGTTTGGAAAATTCACACAGAAGATCATTCTGTCCCAGTCAAAGTTACACAACTCAATGATCCTTCGTATGTTTATGCCAATGGATCTCAGTTTACAATTTATCCTTTAAATAAAAATAAGAATGCTTACAGGACTTTTAGATACTTTCAAGCCCAAGCTAAATCTATAGGACAGTTTGCGATGATGTATAATAAGGCAAACCCAAAAGAAAGAAGTCGTTTTGGCGGTGCTAATTATTATGGTCTAGGAACCATAGTTAAAGCAAACACACTGAACTCCATATGCGGTGGAGAATTAGCTGCTCTTGAGTTTCCCTATGGAGCGATTAAAGCTCTTCCTATCTTAAAAAGCTCACAAAACGAGGATACTTTATTCGTTCTTTCTGAAGCAGGTGAAACATATCAATTAAACTGTGATGCTGAAAAACAAGAAATGGCGCTTGAGAAGACTCAAAAAGATCTTCCTTCTGATGCCCTAGATATTTTTGCTTTTGATTCGCAAACAGCATATGTTCTTAGAGATAACGGAACTCTCAGTACATTCGATCTTTTACAAGGCAGATATGGCCAAGACCTCAATTATAAAAATGATTGGGTGAGCCTAACTCCTCTTAAAATTTATAATGTTTTTGATCAAATTCAAAAAAGGAAATAAACTTTATGCCTAAAAAAACACTCATAAATTTTTTATTTTTACTTCCTGTTTTTTTAGGCATTTCTTCTTATCTTTTTTTAGACTTTGAAGATTATTCAAGTCCACAAGCTCAAACCCAAAAGATAAGCCAGAGATCGACTAAGTTACAAAAAAGAAAAGAACAAGAAGCTTTAAAGGCCAGTCATGATTCACGGTCATCTTCACCTGAGAAAAACCTTGCTGAATATCTCAAGAATGAAAAAATTTCGATTAACAAAAGAATCTTGGCCATAAAAAAATTAGATTTAAAAACTCATCGAGTACAGAAAAAAAATATAGACCAGCTGCTCACCCTAATAAATTCACCTAATCCTTATAAAGAAGATATTCATGCTCAGTCTCCACATAACTTTCAAGCTTACCGCCTAAAACAAGAAGCGTCTTTGAGAGTCTATGCACTTAAAAGAATTTCTTCGGCCTTACCTAAGAAAAAGCTTAAATTTAAATTAACAAAAATCATGAAAAACAATCCCGATATTGTCATTCAAAAGATAGCCAAACAAGTCATCCTGGCCGCTAAAAAAGGTGAAAATTATTTTGAAAATATAAAACAAGGGATTAAAAACATGAAGCTTCCAGCAAATGAAGTTCATGATCACTAACTTGAAAGTTCACACTAACTCATCCCCATCAGGGTTAATCACAATATGACCTTGATCTATTTTTTTTCGGACAACTTCTAAAACTTTATTTTGGGCCTGTTCAACTTCAGAAACCCTACGAGGTTTTCCTTTAAGTCCTTGTTCAATATCCAAACGAATTCCCGTAGATAACTTATTCATAAGTTCTTCAACAATATGTTTGTCAACTGTTCGAAGAGCGAGCCCAAACTCTTCCAAATTGAGATCACGAAGAAGACCTACCAACATAGACAGTGTTAAATATTGAAGATCCTCCATAGAAATTAAGTTTTGCTCTAAAAGATCGGCCATTTTTGGATCTTTTTGACGAATGTCTTCTAAGAGTTTTTTTTGAGCTGCAGGACCGAGCCCCATTAACATTTTTGCAGCCTCTTTTACTCCCCCCTTAAACATAAATCACCTTGACCTTTCAAAAGGGTTCTCTTGCATAAGATAATTCTTTACGTAATCATCAACCCCTTCTTCTAAGGAATGAAATTTAAAATCTGGAAAAGCATTTTGAAATTTTTTCATCTGTGCTTGGGTATAATATTGATACTGATTTTTAATCGTTTCAGGCATCTCTATATATTCTATATTTTCTTCTTTTCCCATTGCTTTAAAAGTGGCACTGACAAGGTCTTTAAAACTTCTTGCTTGAGACGTTCCAAGATTGTAAATCCCATTAATGCCATTATGCTCAGAAGACATAAGCAGCCACATAGCATCAACGACATCTTTAACATAAACAAAGTCTCTTAACTGTTCACCATCAGCAAACTCTTCTTTATAAGATTTAAAAAGCTTCATTTTTCCCGTATCTGTAATTTGATTAAAAGCATGACAGACGACTGATTTTTGACCTTCTTTATGATATTCATTAGGTCCATAAACATTAAAAAATTTGACACCATACCACTTGTGGGGCCTTTTAAGTTGCTTGATTACCCATTCATCCATTAATTGCTTAGACCATCCATAAGGATTAAGTGGTTGCAGTTTTTCTAAGTCATCTTCTTCATCAATAAACCCATGTTCACCTGCTCCGTAGGTTGCTGCACTAGAAGCATAACATAAAGGAACATCAAACCCCGCACAGTAACGAAATAAGATTTGAGAATATTCAACGTTATTTTTCATAAAATAATCAACATCCGTTTCGGTTGTCGATGAACAGGCTCCCATATGATAAATCTGCGTCACTCCTTCTTCAAAGACAGAATCAAGAATATCTGGCTGAATAAATTCATCGGCATGTATATATTCTTGAAACTTTAAACCTCTTAAGTTAAGCCATTTTTGGTCTTTCTCAAGTCGATCTACAATTAAAATATTTTCAATTCCTTGATCATTTAATTTTTTAACGATACAGCTACCAATAAAGCCCGCTGCTCCTGTCACAATATACATAATTTACTCCTCATAAAATCTTTTTTATTGTAACAAAGATTGTATAAAAGAACCAATGATTTGACGCACTGTAGGTACCAAAATGACCAAGTCCCTATTAGAATGTTGCCTTAATGAGGAGTTAATAATGATTCAAGATGGCTGGTTTTACGAAAGATCTTTTCATAATAAATTTTCAATGGGGTGGAAAGTCAAAAAGATCTTACATTCTGAGCAATCGAAGTTTCAGCGCATAGATGTTCTAGAAACTGATGCTGTTGGTAAACTTTTACTGCTGGACGGGAAAACAATGGTAAGTGATCTCGACGAATTTGTTTATCATGAAGTTATGGCCCATATTCCTTATATGGTGTCCCGAAAATGTGAGAATGTACTCATTATTGGTGGAGGAGACGGAGGTGTCGTACGAGAGTTTGCTCGCCACCAAGATATTAAACAAATAGACTTAGTTGAAATAGATGAAAGAGTTATTGAAGTTTCAAAAAAGTTTTTCCCTGAATGTACCCAGGCATTAGACGATCCAAGAGTCAATATTTTACCACAAGACGGATTTGCTTTTATCAAACAGAAAAAGTCTTTTTATGACGTGATTGTGATTGATTCAACTGACCCTGCCGACTTTGCCTCTGGATTATTTACTCAAGGATTTTATCAAGATGTCTACGACGCTTTAACAGAAGACGGTATTATGATGAACCAAACTGAAAATCCCTTCTTAGATGAATATAATATTAAAAATATTTATCAAAATATGCGAAAGGCTTTTCCTTTTGTCCAATCTTTTAATGCCCCAATGAGCATTTACCCCGGTGTTTTTTGGACCTTTGGTTTTGATCCTCAAAAAGGTTTACGGGAACAAACCTGTGCCAAGAAAAACTTCAATATATGAGTGGTTTAGAACAAAAGCTTAAATGGTACAATAGGGATTGGCATAGAGCCGCCTTTGCCTTAAGTAATTTTCATAAAAGAAAGATTGGCCAATCATTATGAGTAAAAAGTTAATCACTAATTTAAATGAAATGGAAACCAGTAAACCTTTCATTAGTGCACAGTATTCAGAAGCTTTATATAAAAATGCCACACATATTCTTGGCTTTTGTTTTGATGGCACCACAAGTTTTCGCCCTGGGGCAAGGTTTGGCCCTGATGCTATTCGTGATGCATCTTTTGGACTTGAAACCTACTCACCATACCTTCAAAAAGACTTAGAAGATTATTCTATTGTTGATTGTGGAAATTTACCCATTTATCCAAGCAAGTGGAAACTCACTAATGATTATTTTCATGGGATAACTAAAGATTTAAAACTTGATCAAGATAAAATAAAATTCCTCACTCTTGGTGGTGAACACTCTATTTCCTATGGCCCGATGAGACTCTATCTTGAAAACTTCTCAGAGCTTGTGATCATTCACCTTGATGCTCATACTGATTTTCGTGATGGATATTTGGGCGAAAAATTTTCACATGCTTCTATCATGAAAAGAATTTGGGACCATATGACACCAAAGAATGAACTGATTCAATATGGTATTCGTTCAGGCCCCAGAGAAGAATTTGAATTTATGCAACAAAATAATACCCAAGCTCAGTCTTTAGAAGAGCTGTTGAGCAGAATTGATCAACTCTCCCCTAAGAGAGCGATTTATTTGACACTAGACTTAGACTTTTTTGACCCTGCATTTCTCCCTGGAACTGGAACTCCAGAAGCAGGAGGAGAAAGCTTTCATAGCTTTATCAAAATCATGAAAGTTTTATCAAAAAAGAACTTAGTCGGGGCAGATCTTGTGGAACTTGCTCCCACAATTGACCCAACAGGTAATTCATCGGCCTTTGCCTCTAAAGTAGCAAGAGAGATACTACTAACTTTACAACCCTAGGATATTTTCATGAAAAATTTTATAACTTTTATTATGTTTTTTTTATTCAGTATATCTTCTTTTGCTCAGAATGAACCCTCTGTTGTTGGAAAGATTGTCAAAACAAAACATGAAAACTATGGAACCAATTATTTCATCACTTTTAAAAGAGATAATAAACAACTTGCCTTTCCTATTTCGGCGAATTCTCAAATAAAAAACTTACACGAACTTGAGGGAGAAACAGTAAAGCTTTATGGAAAAACTGTTTTTAAAAAATCAGAAAAAAAAGAAGTGGCCTATATCATGTTCTTTGAAGCCAACAAAGTTACAAAGCTTTCAACGAAAGATTTAGCTTACAAGCCTGACTTCACCAACAAAGCAGATGAGGTTAATTATTACCTAAACATGCAAAGAAAAGTGGAATCTGATAAAGCTCAAATAAAAGGTGTGAGTAATAAAGCTGCAAATACGGCGATCTTTATTGGAGGAGCTATTTTGGCGGCTGAAGTTTTAGGTAAAGTTCTTTCTAATTAATCAGCTTTTTGCTCGCTAGCAAGATTTCTTTTACTTTGATGTGATAGAATATATTTTAAACCTGATTTTTTAGGCAAGAAGGCCATAATAGATTTCTCATCATTATTCTTGATTTTTATATCTGCTCCACTTTGATGAAGAAGTACCACTCCACCATAACAGCCATTTTTTGCGGCTTCTATCATAGGTGTATTTCCATCGCTATCAACAGCATCAATATCACTTCCTTTTTCAATTAAGTACTTTGCAATATCAAGCTGACATTTTCTAAGAGCAGAAAAAAGAGGCGTTTTTTTCTTATATTTCCCTTGCATGTGAATAATATCAGGACGCACATTTTGCATCTTTTTTAAAATATCCATTCTTCCAGAAAGTGCGGCTAAATGAGGAGGATAACTTCCCATCAGTTCTGCTGTCCATGGAATTGTTGTAGGCTCAGCAAGATACTCATCTACAGCTTTTTGATCATTTTGAATAATAGAAAGTAAAAACCTTTTGTCTGTAAAATTATCAATTTTTTCAACTTTTTTTATCAGCTCACTTGTAAAGGGGTCTTGTTTAAGGCCAAATTGTTTAAAGACATCTTGCTTTTTGTAAATATTATGAAACAAAAACAAAGGAACAATAACGACGATTAATTTCCAACCGATTCTAAACGAGTCTCGTTTTAAAATAAAATAAGAACGTGTTTCGTCTTTAAGCATTTTTAAACTACTCATACTAGCAACAAAGAGGCCAATAATCATCAGAAGAAAAAAACTATACTCTATTAAAATTATTTTTTTATCAAAAATAAGTAAGATACTACTTACAATACCAACAACCAAAATAATTTGAAGAAACATTTCTAAATATTTATGCAAAAAAAGAAATGAGTTTTTATAACTTGTTTTTGAATGCTGCATTCTAGAAAAGTCTATTCTTTTATTAAAGGCAATGATATTTCCAAGACTCAAAAGCATATAAAAAATTAAAGTAATAATCAGTATATTATGCTCAGGAAACGCAAGACTAAAGCCATATAAAAAAGTCAAAGCAATTGGAAGAAGTTGAAAGCTATCCGCAAAAGACTTCAAAATAATTATTTGATAATTACTCAGAGGAAGAGCGACAAGATGCTTGATATCAAACATCATATTATTTCTTGAATTCATTTTGCCTGTAAAAATCATAAAAAGAACATAGAAGCTATACTGCATCATATACTCTCCCATTTCTTTACGACTTTCAAAAAAGTAAAAACACAGACCAAAAATAACAAGGGCCAAAAAGCCTAAAAAGGCGATACTGATTCGGTTAAAAACAAGGTTAAACTTTAAAAGATGCCAAAATGTCTTCATGCCACCTCATCTTCAAAAATCTGATGAAGTCGGTCTATCGCTTGAATACGAACTTTATGTTCATCATCAATATAAATAACTCGATCTACACTGTTTTCTAAATCCTCAACAATATTTGTGGCAAGCAAGACTGAACAATCATGCTCAGCTCTATATTTTTTTAAATACTTAAAAAAATTTCTTCTCGACTTTGGATCTAAAACAGCAGTGACTTCATCAAATAAATACAAGTCAACTCTTGCAGCAAAAGCCGCACAAAGTAAAACTTTAATTTTTTGCCCCGTAGATAAAGATCCAAATTTATATTCTCGTTTTATTTCAAAAAGATCTAAAAGCTCATTTTCAATTTCAGAGGAATAATGAGGATAGAAAAACTCATAAAAGCGCAAAAGATCTTTAACTGTAACAGCACCTGGTATTTGCATATCGTTCGTTACAGTAAAAATACGGTTCTTATGAATTCGTGTATTGTCTCTTGGATCTTCATCAAAAACGTAAACCTTCCCTTCTGAAAGTTTTCGTAGTCCCATAATAATTTCAACTAGAGTAGACTTCCCAGCGCCATTTTTTCCTAAAACACCATAAAAGTCGCCCTTAAAAATTTTTAGATTCAAGTCTTTATAGATATAAGACCCATTAGGTATTTTATAAGTTACATTTTGAAAGTCTATAATCATGGCCACTCCCCTCCAACTTATCGGACTTGTCGCCTTAAGACTTTATTGGAGAAAGGTGCAATTACGATCTATAATTTCAACAACTTAGAGTTCTGAAGCCTTCCTGGTCGCATTGAAATAAAATTATCTGGATATATCTTGTTTTGGCAAAATGGGCCCTTCTCGCCAATTTGGGTGTCATTATTTATGAATCAATTCGAGAAGGATGAAACTGACTGGGATCTTTAACAAATAAGGTTGTTGAGTAAAAAATCAGGCCTTTCAAATTTCATGTAATATTAGTTAATTACCACACCAACTAATTTTCATGAGCAAAGGAAGGCCATCTATGAGATTACCAAAGTTTCTTTTAAAAGCAATTAATGGATTTTTTCTTAAGGACTTAAAAGAGTATTTAGATAAGGGATTTATCGACTTATTTGTTGAACATCACTATGCAGATCAACAATCCTGCTGCCATCGTTGTCAAACTCCTCTTTCTCATATCAAGGATGTGTGAGATTAGCGCCGTCTCAAGAGTTGGAGAGTTAGTTGGAATCAACAAGATGACAATGCATAGACTAGACTTTGCTAGACTTAAAAGAATGTTTCAGCATTATAAGATCCCTAAAGTTACAAGGATATCAGTGGATGAAGTTTATGCTAGAAAGAAAAAATATCATTCCAAAGAATCCAGAGATAATCGTTTTTTCACTATCGTTTGTGATCTCGATACCAGACGGGTGATCTGGGTATCAGAGAGTCGCAAAAAAGAAGCTCTGGATGAGTTTTTTAAAGCGATTGGAGAAGATCGTTGTAAAGATATTGATGTGGTAGCAATGGATCAACATGATAGCTATAAGGTCAGTGTTAACGAGCATTGCCCTATGGCAACTGTTGTATGGGATAGGTTTCATGTAATGCAGAACTTTAATGTAGCCGTTGATTCAGATAGAAAGTGGCTCCACGAGCATATGTGTCGTGGAGAAACAAAAAGATTATCGAGAGGTAAGTTTAAACGTTTATTTGTAACTAAATCAGAGCGAAGATCGAAGTCAGATAATCGACATATAAATAGTCTTATGAAGGAGAACCAAGACTTTGTGTATTTAGAGCTAATTAAAGAAGGTATGCACCAGCTATACGATTCAAAGGATGAATATGAAGCTCGTGAGAAGTTTATTCAACTTGGAGAATGGATTAAGCAGTGTAAGTACTTTTTTGAACTTAACAATTGGTGGGATAAGTTTGATAAGGGATGGAATACGTTTAAAAACTATTTTTACTATAGAGTTTCAAGTTCTCTATCTGAAGGACAAAATAATGTGATTAAGACATTAAAAAAGAGAGGATATGGATATAGAAATATGGCGTACTTTAAGCTGAAAATACTTCAAGTTTGTGGATTCTTAAATTCGAAATATGTTTCAATGGAATTTTAATGACTTAACCTAAAATGTTACAGAGGCACTGACTGTCAAAAAAGTGGACACCCACTGCAAGGATTACAATACTCATTTCACCTGTTCATTAAAAGTGGGAAAATCTGAACAATATATAAATTTGAAACATTACTTAACGGAGCTAAGACTCTGGAGAAAATTATGAAGACTTTAATTACAACACTATTATTATTTACAAGCTTAAGTTCTTATTCGTCGACTGAGTTACAGGAATTAGCGATAAATAGATTTGAAGAACTAAGAGAGATCAATACTCATCTGTTGGCGGATAATAGCAAGAGAAATTTTTTACAGTACATTAAATCTTATATTGAATCGAATAGGCCCTTAGAAGGATTTAAAATTGATATGGACACTTTTGTTGTTGGCAATTCGTTAAATAATAATCCTATGCTTACTACATTTCATACTGTTTTTGCTTATTCATCTGATGGAGGAGTGTGTCGATTCGATCATACTACACCACTAAGCCAAATCGAGTTCTTTAAGTCAGAGTGTTACTATGGTAATGGAAAAAGAGTCAATTTACCTGACGGGCTAATTAGAGTTGATTTTTAACCACTAGGAATGTGAACGAAGTCTGTTCGAAAAAGTTCAGACTTTATGAAAAAAATAAGCTTGGTCGAGAAAGTAGCTTTTTCGATCAAGATATAAAAAGACTAAGAAAATATAAACAAGGTTTAAAATAAAACCATTAGATTTATGACTATAAGGAGATTCAGGTGAAGTCGATATCACTTTTCTTACTAATGATTATTTTTCGGGTTGTTTGTGACTAACAAGATAATTCTTATTTTTTCTTCAATTTTTGTTTTCGGCTGTACTACAGTTCGTCGTGATATTTACTTTAAAGATATAGACTCTCAATATAAGAATAAATCAATATCTGCAGTTTTTCCAGGGAACGTGTTCTGGTCTGATTTTATAAAAAAAAAATGATAGAAAAGTTGGACGAGTGAGGATGGAGATTCTGAACTTCGCAACAGGAAACTACACATTTGGAGTCGTTATTCCATTTTTCCCTGTTTTTTACTTGAGTGAAAATCAGTTTGAGTTGGAGTCTAAAAATTTTAATATAGGTTGCAGGGTAGAAAATTTTGTTGATTTTAAAAAGCCTGGTGTTTGCCACAGGCTAAAAATTATTTTTGATGGAAAAGCTTATACTCCAATTAAAATAGAAGATACTGGCTACGAGAGAGTTTTTGAATTCAACCTCTTGGCGACTCATGTAAACCAACTTATACTGCAACTAGACTCTTATACTATAGGTGATGGAGAAACAATACAGTTGCCGATCAAAGCAAGAATGAAGATTGAAGATTGGACAAGGTATCACCTGATTCCAGTTGCTCCATAAAAACCACTAAATAAATGAATAGTCTTTGCTCGAAAAAGCAGGAACTTAAAATACAAAAAATAAACTTGGTCGAGAAAAATAGCTTTTTCGGCTAAGAAATAAAAAAATATAAACAAAGGTTGAGTTAAACCATTTTGTTGATATTTAAAGGTTGTGTACTATGAAACTTCTTTTTACGACATTCTTAATAATAATTTCTCTTTCATCTCACTCTGAGGTAATTATGGCAGAAGATTTAGAAGATCAACTATCGAAGATTATTGTCGTTACATTGAATGAAGCTACAGATCAAGAACTTGGCGGAGAAGCTCATGAAAGAAAGCATGATGCAAATCTTGCAATCTTTCATAATATGTTACGCGGACAAAATATAAAGTCCGTGGGTTATGACATTGATTTTAGTGGTATTAGAAGTTCTGGGCTTTCAGATTTATACTCAGCAATAATGTCGGTTGATATTCCAACAGTTTTTCCTGTTGATAATGATCTAACACTAAGCTTGCCTTATAAAAAATTAGAATTTACTTCATCACATGCTAGATTTTGGCCGACTAAGTTGTACGAAGTTGAGAAAAGGGACATTGACGTTCGTGGAAACTGGCTTAATCCGGACACAGTACTAGTAGAGTTTGAAACTGGCAATCATCCCGAACTAGGAATTACGTTTGCGAGTTCAGTACTCAAAGCATCGGGAAACAGCAAGCCCCACCCTGAATACTTTAAAATAAGTTATATGTCAGAAAATAATATCAGAAAAGTTTCATTGCAAGACCTACTTAAAGGACGGGTACCAAAAAATATATTAAGTGGGAAATATGTTTTAGTAGGTTTTGATTATGAGAATCTTGATGTATTTTCAACACTAACGCAAGGAAAGGTTAATGGAGTGTTTGTCCATGCACTTTTGTTAGCAGCTTCTCTACATAGTAATAGTCAATCTGTAGAAATAATGGAATCAACTCTTCCTGACACTCCACCATTTTAATACTAGATTTAAATTGAGATCTTTTACGATCAAGCACAGACATAAATTACAAAAAATCAACCTTGGTCGAGAAAAATAGCTTTTTCGGCCAAGAAATAAAAAGACAAATTTATTTATAAAATAATTGTCGAAACTCTAGACACTCCCTATAATTCTTTCCCCTGAGCTTTTAAAGAGAGTTATCTCTACATATCATTATAAGAAAACAACTTAGGGAGTAAAAAATGAAAAAGTTATTGATTATAGCGAGTTTTCTCACAGCTTCTGTTGCATCGGCAGAAATTGTTTGTGACCTCTACCAAGGTTATCCAGAAGATGCCAAAAGCGCTGATGTGATCAAAAGCTGCACAATCAATGAGACTTCTAGCTTGCATGAAAAGAACGAACTTGGATGCGGAATTCTTGAATATAATTTACAAGACAAAAGAGTTCTCGTTAAAATTACCCAAGAAGATATTGATGCAACTTCTCTAAAAATAGAAGAAGCTGTTATGTTGGATTTTGGAATTAAATGGGAAAATTATAGTGCTTTTATGCACATAAATGAGAAAGGTATCTATAACGAAGGATTTCCCATCCCCTTAGAAAACAATATGTCTCTTTATTGCCATGACTAAGATTCGTCACTGGAAACAATGTCTTTATTTTTTTTCTTCATATAAGGATCAACAATTAAAAAGACAGACCATAATCCTAACTCATAAAGACAAACCATAGGAACCCAAAGGGCCATCATGGTAACTGGGTCGGGAGGAGTCATAATTGCAGAGATGACAGCAAACCCAGTAATCACATAGCGTCTTAGCTCTGATAGTTTTTTGCTCGTCACAATCCCCATAAACCCGAGAATCAATAAGACATTTGGCAGTTGAAACAAAACACCTAAGAAGACTAAAATTTTACTTGAAAGAATAATGTAGTCTTTTAAGCTCATTGTGGCTTCTATGCCTTGCACGCCAAAATTTAAAATAGTCCCAAAAGTAAAAGGAAAAACAATAAAATACCCAAAAGCAATCCCCAACCAAAAAAGCACAAAACCAAAGAACAAAAATGGACGTATTATTTTAATTTCTTTTTCATAAAGACCTGGTTTAATAAAAAGCCATATTTGACCAAACCAAAAAGGGGAAGAAACGATTATGGCCGACCAAAAAGCTAACTGAAACTGAGTCAGTACTTTGTCTAATAAACCTAAAAAAACAATTTTACCTTCAGTTCCTAAAGCTTCTCGCAATGGAGCTAAAAGAAAATTTTGCACCTCAGCGCCAAAATGATAACAAACAAAAAAAGCGACAAAAAGAATGACAATAATTCGAATTAGTCTATTTCTTAGTTCTTCTAAATGATCTGTTAAGGCCATTTCCTTCACAATTCAACTCTCCAGTTTTTTGACTATAATAATCAAGAACACCTTCTCTTTCAACAATTAACAGGACATAATATATATCGGTCGTTATAATGAAAATATGAAATTCTTATTATCAATTTTTTTAATCCTTTTTCTCTCTGTTCATGCCCAAGCACAATCTAAAGAGTTTTTAAAATGTCTTGCTCAAGAAGAACTACAATTTCATAAACAAAAGGTGGGAGGGGCTTATTATAAATTAAATCAAAAGCTTATTAGCGAATTGATCCAAATGACTAAAACACTCACCCTTAAAGAAAAATATCAAGAGCAAATCTGTAATGCACCAAAAAAACTGGTCAGTCTTACCCTACTCAAATTAATGATGATCCACAAAGAAAATCTCTTCATTTCTTATGCACCAAAAGGCGACCTTTCAATGAGATCAGTGGACAACCAAACTAAAACAGAAATTGTTCATGAGTCAATGAAAGCTTTTATTCATTTTATTAATCATCTTCAGGCCCAAACAGAGAAACCAAATTGTCTTATTACAAAAAATAAAGAATTATATAATTTATACCTTAAGGCCAGATACACTTTAGAAGATCAAGGACTCAGACAACTTATTAATGAAGTCAAAGACCTTGAAGCTATTTTTGATTTTATCTCCAATCGTAAAAATTTACTCAATTGTTAATTCAACTTCAAAAGAAAGATTTAATCTAGAAAATAAAAAGTTTATAACTTGGTTTTTAAGTTTTAAAGAATCATCTTTGTTTTTTAAATGACTCATCTTAATTTTTAAAAAAGGAAAATCAATTTTTTCTATTTTTATATCCTCAGCCGACAAAGTAAACTCTGTATAATCTGGGAATTCACTTAGTTCCTTATCTAACTGATCATACAACTCTTCAAGAGTATATCCAGCAACAAATGAGCTTTTCTCAGAAAGCTCAGTAAAACATTTATCAAATAAATTTAAACATTCCCCACAAGTCATCCCAATATTAAGCTTCTGAATTATTCTTTTTTTTTGCCCTTTTTCTGATTCGAACAAAGAATTGAGATCTTTTTCATCAACCTCTTCACATGGGCAGATTAAAGTTCTTGGACTTTCGATTCTGCTGGTCTCAAGCCCTTTAACTTGTTTAATAAGGTTTTGATAAATCAAAAGACTCTGGTCCCAATAAAATGATTCCTCTAATAAAGAGTTCTTTTCACTATAAAAGACTCTAGCAAGAACACCATCAATATCATCTATCTTTTTATCTAATAAGAAGAGACCAATTGAATTCAAATATGGTTTTAAGTGCTCCTGATCAGAATTAAAAAAAATTCTAAAAAAACGATTTTCTGCATCTAGAGCAAGATAAAAACGACTCTGAAAGACTTTATAGTTAAAATCAAATTCCTTCCGATATAATTCATATTTACTATGATTAGAACTTTGGGTCATAAGGATTGTCTGGGTCTAAAGTCAAGATACGATGGCCGTCTTCTGTAATAACAATTGTGTGCTCAAACTGTGCTGAAGGTTTTTTATCTTTTGTGACAACGGTCCAATTATCCTTCAGTAACTTACAATGTCTTTTTCCTAAGTTAATCATAGGTTCAACGGTAAATGTCATTCCAGGTTTCATCTGAACTCCAGTACCTCTTTTACCATAATGTAAAATTTGAGGGTCTTCATGAAACTCTCTACCTATACCATGACCACAATATTCATGGACTACAGAATAACCGTGATCATTTGCCATTTCCTCAATGACAGCACCAATATCTCCTATATGTGCGCCTGGTTTACATACATTTATTCCTGCCATCATGCACTCATAAGTGACCTTAACCAAATCTTGAATTTTGGGGTCAACTTCTCCAATAAAGAAAGTTCTATTTGTATCTCCATGAAAATTCTTATAGTGCGTAGTTACATCAATATTTAAAATATCCCCATTTTTCAATTTATCTTTTCGAGAAGGAATACCGTGGCAAATAACTTCATTTAAAGAAGTACAAACGGACTTTGGAAAGCCGTGATAATTTAAAGGTGAAGGATAAGCTCCATGAGAAGTGATAAAATCATGACATAATTGATTTACATCTTCAGTTGTCATACCAATTTCAAGCTTTTGTGCAATAAAATTTAATGTTTTTGCTGCAAGCTGACAAGACTCTGTCATGACTTCTATTTCACGCTTCGACTTAATTGATATCATTCAAAACTCCAATTATAACTTTATAATACCTGTGCATACTACATGGTTTAAACGAATTTCGCTAGTCTCAACTCAATTTTTGCATTAAAATCCTATCATGGAACTACAAGTATATAGAACTAGCGCGTCATCTTACCAGAACTCTGTATTTTTAAACAAAGAGCAAAAAGTCCTTGAGGGGATTCAAGGTGTAAAATATATTAATACTCTACAAGAAATTGATAAAAATATCCCCTTCGTGCTCTTAACCAATACTCATACAATCCCAAACGAATTATCAACTAGCATTCTCGAAAAAACTCAACTCATCATCCACCCAAACTCCGGACACGATAATTTTAGCCAGGATTTTGTCAAAAGAGCTGATTTTCCAATTATTCTCGGTAATCCCATTAGGGCGAATGCCGTTTGTGAATATACTTTAAGCTGCCTTTTTCAACATTTTACTAAGATCCCGAATCACCAACATTGGCCTCAGGAAAGAACGTGGAATAGAAAACTTATTAGAGACCAAAAAGTCCTTATCATTGGATGTGGCCATATTGGTAAAACTCTTTACAAAAGTCTCAGCCCCATAGCTCAACAAGTCATGGTTTATGATCCTTTTGTCCAAAATGAGGTATTTCCCAACTTAATAAAAACCTGGGACACTGAAAAATTTAAAGATATCTCTGTTTTAATCATTGCGGCTAATTTAAATCCGAGTACTTATCATCTGGTAGACCAAGAGTTTTTTGGCCACCTTAGTGCTGATTGTCTCATCATAAATCCGGCCAGAGGAGAAATCATTTCTGAAAACGATCTCGTTCATTTTCTACAAAAAAATCCTAAAGCATTTTGTTATTTAGATGTTTTTGAAAAAGAACCTTTTAATCCTGGTCATTTAAATGACTTACCTAATCTTAACAAAACGGCCCATATTGCGGGAGTTTTTCATAGACTTAACCACGATATTATTTCTTTCGAGTATTTAATCATTAAAGAATTTATGGATTATAAAAAACGAGATGCTTTGAAAGATTTTCAAAAAGATTATAATGACTGTATTTTAAATGAGGAGAATTACAATAAATATGAAAAATGAAATGCTAAAAAACATACTCAAATATATGACTCCCCCTGGTAATGGTGTCTTTACAGTTCATACAGCAAAAGAAAACAAAGATATTTTACACAACAAACTCTATCAAACAGCAGATCCAAAAGTGGTTCAAGAAAAGTGGGAGAAGAGTTTAAATGCATTCGAAAAAAATTCAAAAGTTTCTCTTCTTGGAGTTACCCTTGACACAGGAGGAGGAATTCAAAGAGGAGCAAACTGGGGCCCCTTATTTATTCGAACCAAGTTAGAATATAATAATCTTTTTGACCTTGGCGATATCAAAACTATACCTCACCTTCTTCACGATAAATACCTTAACACTCAAACGATAAAAAGTTGTCAGCAAAGTCTTTATCAAGAAGAAAACGAGTTACCAGTAAGTGCCCTAAGTATTACAGAACATTTCTGTAATCAATTTTACCAGTCTTATCCTGAAAAAAAATTGCTCGCTTTAGGAGGAGATCACTCAGTCAGTTATGCACTTGTAAAGCCTTGGCTTATTCATAAATCAAAACAAGGCAAAAAAGTCGCTATCATTCATTTTGATGCTCATACGGACCTTATGCAAAGCCGACTTGGAATTGATATTTGTTTTGCTTCTTGGGCTTACCATATGATTGAATATTTAGATCAAGCAGAAAATCTCATTCAACTTGGAATCCGCTCAAGTGGTCAAAATAAAGAGTACTGGGAAAACAGCCTAGGTATAAAACAATATTGGGCGGATGAGATCAATCAAAATACACAAAAAATCATTGATAAAATTATTGAGCAGATCAAAGCAAATAATATACAAGAAGTTTATATGAGTTTTGATATTGATGCTTTAGATACTGAATATGCAAGTGCGACTGGAACCCCAGAAAAACAAGGCCTATCCCCTCATGATTGTTGTCAAATTATTGATGAAATAGCCCGGCACACCCAAGTCACAGGCGCCGATTTGGTTGAAGTTGCACCTTTTGTTCAAAGCTCTAAAAAAGGTCTCTCTCCAGAGCCTGAAACGACGTTATTAA
>PAKC01000042.1 GCA_002706205.1 Halobacteriovoraceae bacterium | reverse complement strand
TTTCCATTAAAAACATCAGCTGTAATAATATATTGCTTATCTGGCGTGAGATGAACTCCATTGGGTCCAGATTCAACAACCGGTGGATTATGTTCATAAGCCAAAGCTTCAAAATTTCCAAAAGGAGAGACCTTTCCAGAAAGATCAATCTTGGCAAGACCATATTTTTGATAAACAAGAACATTTCACACAATTGATTGATGATCTTAACAAAGATGATGGAAAAGAAAATAAGTTCTACTCCCTCTTATATAATCTTTCGATAAAGATTAGTGAAAAACTCTTCTGAAACTTGGAGCAATTTGACACTTGAAGTCCCTAAAGGACACCAATAATTGTAATAAATACTTTCATTAGTGCTTGAATATTGATTCAAATCCCAAAATTATCTATAAGACTAAAATAGCATGACAAAGGGGTTTTTCATGAAAAAACAGAAAATTATAATTCCATTACTTATAACTTTATTCTCCTCAAAGGTTTATTCATCCTTACCAGATGAAATCAATTATCCTCCCTATAAAGTAAAATATGAAAGACTCTCGTCTCAGGTAGATGTCATTACACAAAAACTTGAAGATGCTAAACAAGAATTAGAATGGAACTATAATCAAGAAGCGAATTTTTACAATAATATTCAAAAACTTGAAGCGGATAATGAAGAGTTAAGAACACAAATCCAAAATAATAATCAACGAAGAAGTGATTTAATTGACTATATAGACAGACTAGATAATATCTTGGCCACGCTTAATCGAGATATTAATTCACTTGAACGACAAAGAAATCAGACTGAAAGACAAATCATCTCAGAAGAAAGACGTCTTACTCCTTACATCACAAGAGTTAATCGACTCCAGACAAGGCTAGAAAAAATTAATACTGAAGTCAAACAGGCCAGAAGACGTGTCAATAGAGCCAAAAAAGTGAGCTCAAGTTTAAGGTCTGAGCTCCAATCTCTACAGCGTGAACGAAAAAACTTAGCTGAAGCAATAAAAGGGCTAAAAGAACAATTAGCTACTCTTGACGAAAAAATCACTCAAAAAGAAAATAACCTCTCAGAACTTCCTGCAAAAATTAACAAAAAAACATCTCAATTAGAAAGACAGAAGACACAAAAAGAAAAGCTTAAAGTACAATTGTCTAAACTACAAGAACAACTCAAAAAATTAATGCAAGAAGACCGCTCAAACCCTGCTATTAGAGAACTAAGAGCAAAAGTCGCACAAAAAGCAAAAGACCTAGATGCAAAAAAGACGCAAATAACAAGAACTCAAAAACAATTAAATCAACTTAAATCTCAAGAGCAGAGTCTTGAGTCACAAATAGCTAAACTTAAGCAGCAAAAACAAAAACTGCCTCAAAGAATTAAATCAAGCGAGGCCTCTTTAAAAACAAAAAAAGCTCTCATTGCAACGAAGAAAACTGAGGTAGGAAACGCTGAAACAAAAACAGCTGAAGCGACTTCACAATTAGATAAAGTCGCTCAAGAATCAAACCGAGTACAAAATAGACTTCAAAATGCAAGACAAGACTTGGCCAGAGAATCAAGAAAAAAAGAAAGACTTCTTGCCCATATGCGACAGCTTACACAAGAAATTCGTGTCCTTGATCAAGATATCTTAGCACATCAAGATAATCTCAGTCGGGCCAATTCTGAAGTCATCCAAATCGATCAACAAACGCCACAACTTGAAAGAACCATTTCTCTTAATACAGATCAACTTGCTCAACTAGAGAGAGACTTAGTCTTAACTCAAGATAAGATAAAATTTCTTAGTCGTGATATAAATGAGCTTACTTCCCAACAAACACAAAGAGTTGCTCAAAGAGATATTGAGTATGAAAATTATCTCTCTCGTCTCAACCAATACAATGAAAAACTTAGCCAGGCAAAACAAATTGGGGCCAGTCAAACTGACATTGCCTATAAGCTTGCTGTTAAAGATGGAAATGCCTATGTTCAACAGCGAGCAGACTCTTTGGGTACAGATATGGGGCTGAATTTGGCCAATGCCCAAGCAAAACTTTGGGCCACAGTTCGCGCAGAGGTTCAGGGCTATAATGATGGTTATGAACAAGGATATGCTTCAACTGCAGACCAATCCCGCGGGGAAGAAGAAGGAACACAAGCAGGAATTCGAGCAGCAAAGGACTATGCTCAAAGGGTGCTTAAACCCCAATTTTTTAATGAATTTTTTGCAAAGAAATTAGAAGCTGAGACAGTTCAAACGATAAAGGTAAACGAAAGCTTAGAAGAGTCTTTTGAACGTGTTGAGATCCAAAAAAGACTAACAGATATTCTCGCTGGTGTTGAACCTATATCAGCAAATGAGCTTCAAGAGTCATTGGAAATCAAAACACAACTCGACAACTCAATTACTGAATATCAGTCAAACCTAACTCTCACTCTAGAGGAAAAAGAAAACTTGGCCCTTGCCCAAAACTCCTACCAATCACCACAACAGATTCCTTATCAGTCGGTTGATTGCTCAAGTGTTTATAAGGGAGTTTCAGACTTTGTCAGTGCTTGCCAAAAAAATTATCAAAGTGTTTTTGCAGATAAGTATACCCAAGAGTTTTATCAAACCTACTCAGCTCAATATACTGTTCTTTATGAGCAAAGTCTTGAACAAACTCGTGCTCAAAATATTCAACAACTCTATGATAAAAACTATGCAGAAGCTTATCCTATCGCACAAGACAAAGGTATCGCCGTAGGAAAGGCAGATATTTATCAAAACAGCTATAATATGGCCAAAGTAGCAGCCTATGAGACTCAACTTCCTCAGTCAAGAGCTCAAGCTAATCTAGAGGCTCAAACAGAGGTTTCGCAATGGATCAACTCTAATGCAACTTTAACCCTTAAACAGGCAAAGATAGTTGATTCAGATTTACGTGGAGGATCACGAGCAAAACTTAATTTAAGATTAAAAAATATTTCACCTGAAGCGTTAAAACGTCCAGTAAAAGTTGTTGTCACTTCTACTCAAAATACCCAGTTAGCAAATAAAACTTTTTATTTGAAACAAGCAAAAGGTCTTTCAACTGTGGACTTTAAGGATATCAGCTTTAGAATCAATCCGAATGCGACATCAGGTCAAAAAATAAAGCTTAAGGGGAAAATTTATCTTGCAGGTGGAAAGTACAACGAACAACGAATAGAAGACTTTTCCGCTGAGGCGACAACCGCACTGAATCCGGCCATAACAACAAATCTTAATTATGATAGCTCTCCCAGAATAGTCACAATATTCAGAAGACGTACACTCATCCACTCTCTTAATATTAAGGCTTCACCGAAATTTGAATCAATTCCAGATAGTTATACTGTAAAGATTTCAGCTCTTCCAGATTCACAAGAATATATCGAGTTTAAAAATACAACAGCAAAAATTGGATCAATCCGATATGGACAAGAGAAATCAACCCAATTTAGATATACTTTTTGGCTCGCAGGAGAAGGCAAAAAAGTCCAAATCAAACTTGATTACCAATACCAAGGAAAAACCATAAAGTCAGAGATTATAGATTTATATCCTCACTAAATCATCTAAAACGAAGGCCTCATCAAACTAGTATGAGGTCTTCTATTTCAAATACTTCTTATGAGAGAGCATCCATTTGAAAATATCATTTTGAGTTAAAATTCCCGCTAAAAACAACTCATTATTCACAACAGGTAGAGAATGAATTGACTCATGAATAAAGACTTTGAGTATATCTTTTAGTGGAGTCATTTCCGAAACACAAAGTATCGTTTTAGTCATTATACTCTTCAGTTCATTATCCCCCATTTGAAGGTGAGACTGAAACTTTTTCAAATCATTAATCGTCACCAATCCAACAAGTTGACTTTCATCAATAATTGGCAAATGATGAATACGATTTCTATGCATATACTCCAAAGCCTCTTTAACCGAATGATTTAAATTAAATGTCACCACCTTGCTTGTCATGATATCTTTAGCAAAAACCATTCCTCCATATTGCTCTTTATTAAAACGGTGTACCTTTTTTTTATTAGCTGGTGTCACCAAAGTGTCATCAAGTTTTTTATCGTGTCCACTTAAATAAGTAAACTCATGTTCATGAACACCATTTTGAACTAATATAAAAAAAGACATTGTGCTTACCTCACATCTTTAGGTGTTAGAAAAAAAAGATGATGCTTATTAAATTGAACAGAGTCTTTATGGACCCATAGACTTGAATCTAAAATGCTTCTCATTTCTTTTTGTTCAATTTGATATACAGATGAATAAAGCTCATTCACCTGTTGCTGTGAAAGTGAAAAGGGGGGGCCAATATCCAAATGACCAAATTCTAAAGTACATAAAAATATTTTAGCCGCAGGAAAGTTCGTTTTTATAAGTTCTGCATACTTTATTCTCATCGGAAGAGGTAGGGCAATCAAAGCAGCTCTATCATAAATATAACTCATTTGAATTTCTGAAAAATCTACTTCAAAAATATCACCACAATAAATATCAATATATTCACTTTTATAAAGTGTATATCGAGAATAATCCTTTTTCTCACAAGCTATTTTATTTTCGGCAAAAAATTGCTCCACGGCCAGTGAAGAAATTTCAACTCCAATAACATGGAATCCCTTTTTGGCCAAAAATAATAAGTCCAAACTTTTTCCACACAAAGGAACAAAAACAGTTTTTTTTAACTTCTTCTCGGTAAATTCGTCCCAATATTTTTTTAAATCAGGATGAACATCATTTTGATGAAAGCCAATTTCGTTACGATGCCATTTTTCTATCCAAAATTCTTTTTCCATATGAATATTTTGTCAAAAGTTTTAAGTATTTACAAATAAAACCTAACTTAGATACAATCTATACAAAAAGCTTCATAGGACAAGGATGTGCATAAATGAACTTAAATCATACTGATCAACAAAGTGATCACAAATTAAAAGAGAGAATGAGTTTTGCAAAAATGTTTAAACAACAAGAGCAGCAGATTAAGAAAAGCTCTCATATCACAAATCTCTTAAAGCCCACAACAAATCTTTCTCAGACTCATGAACCCCTTTCAAAAGAGCTTTTACTAAAAAGCTTGCAAGAATATGAGAAGAAAATCCATAAAAAGTTTATTTTGCCCTTAACACTCTTAGGTTTTGCCTTTTTGGGTCTCACAATAAATATTTTCAACCAAAACCCCTCTCTAAAGTCTAAAAGTACTTTTGTTCAAGATCAAACGACTAAAACAAAACAGTTAAGCCCAAAACAATATTATACTACGACTAAATTTCTTAATTTAAGAACAAAAGCCTCTATAGCGGCAAACAAAATTACAACACTAGCACCCAACACAATCGTAAAGATCTTAAAAACTCAAAATCAATGGCATTATATCTCTGCCAAAGATTATACCTCTGACACTCTTTTTTCTGGCTGGGTTTATGGTGAAAACATAAAAGAAGTCAAAAAATTAAACTTCTAGCGCTTTGACTTAGCAAGTATTATCATTTGCTTCTTTAAGTTTTTACCGCTTAACCATGTCAGTTCAATCTGATCACCTGCACGATAATATTTTAAAGCAAAAGCAAGATCATAAATATTCTTAATTTCGATATCTCCAATTTGGGTAATGATATCACCCGGCTTTACTGAAGCTTTTAGAGCAGGAGAATCTTTAGAAATATCGACACAAACAACACCTCTAATTTGATCTGATTGTCCAAACTCAGGCACACAACCCAGATGTGCTCCATAACCTCTTGAACCACGACTTTGATCTTGTCCAGATGAATAATTAGGGTTAAAGCTAATTTTTTCTAACTCATCTAAATTCTGAATAAACTTTTTACTATATACTAATAGTTTTTTTAAAGCAGTATAATTAATTTTTTCCGCAGTATCTGTACTTCGATGATAATCTTCATGGGCCCCTGTTGTAAAAAACAAAGCTGGAATATTTTTCTGAATAAAAGAACTATGATCAGAGGAACCAATATCTTGGGGCTTTAATACATAATTCTCACCAGTAGGCGTGGTCGGAAAGGTTGAATTCCACTCCCTAGCTGATGCCGTCCCCATAATACTTAACTCTTTTTTATACCTGCCCACCATATCGAAATTCAGCATTCCAACCATTTTTCCAAATGATTTCTCATAACGTCCCTTCCAAATATCAACAAAATGCTTTGAACCTAAAAGCCCCATTTCTTCTGCATTAAAAAGAACAAAAACAAGAGAACGTTTCAGTTCGAGATTTTTCAACTCATTAGCAAGCTTTAAAACAACAGCGGTTCCAGATGCATTATCGTCTGCACCATTATGAATTTTTCCTTGTCCCTGAGGGTCCATTGAAGACTCTCCTCCAAAGCCTAAGTGGTCCATATGTGCACCAATAACAATATATTCACGCGATAGCTTGTCATCATTACCTTCTAACACACCTACTATATTGGCCACCCTACCTGTTTTTTTCTTTAAACTCACCTTTAGTTTTGTTTGTGTCCCCTTAATACTAAAGCTTGCTGGTTTTTGAGTTTTAGCAATCTTTTTTTGTATGTTTATTAAACTTTGCCCAGGAGAAAGTTTTTCATTAAAAAACTGATTTGTGATCTGCCCGGCAATAATTGAGAAACGACTTCCACCACCTTCACTTGCATTAAAATAAGGAGGCTCTTCTTGAGGATAATTTTCCAAACTCAAAGGATTATTCACAAGAATAAGTCCTCTCGCTCCATGAGCAATGGCATTTTTTAACTTATAGAATAAAGATCTATAATTAATATAATCAGGGTCTCTAAATTTAGAAGCTTTATTGCCAATACCAGGATCACCGGTCATAACAATAACGATCTTATTTTTAGCATCAATTTGTGCATAATCATCATATTTTAAATTTGGGTCATTTTTTGCGATAGAAATACCGAACCCAGCAAAAACAACTTCTGCTGCATTTAAGTCACCACTTAAAGAG
Source organism: Halobacteriovoraceae bacterium (assembly GCA_002706205.1). Classification (GTDB taxonomy): domain Bacteria; phylum Bdellovibrionota; class Bacteriovoracia; order Bacteriovoracales; family Bacteriovoracaceae. The sequence goes on along the minus strand of PAKC01000042.1, from coordinate 13,765 downwards.
TAACTTAAAGGTTCAAAAGGGGCTTTATCCCCATCAAAAGAAAAAGAATTCTCACCTGTTTTTAGCATTTCAGTAAAAATTGTAAATTCCTGATGATATGAATTATCTAACGGCCTGATTCCACTTTTTTCAAATTGCGATACAAGGTATTTTGTCGCTAAGTCATTGCCTTGCTGACCTGGTTTTCTTCCTTCCAACTTATCTGAAGCCAGATAATGGATAATATCTTTAAAACTTTCATTTGAAGCCCATACACTAGAACAAAAGACGAAAATGAATAGTAGAAACCAGTTTTTTTTCATATACTTACTCCTAAATGAAGACAAATAACCATTAGTGAGGATCGTTTTGAGAGAAGAATTATTTCATCCCTTAATCTCCCATTTTCCCATAGCTTTTTTAATTACAGCAAGTTGCTTAAAATTATTCCTTTTTATCACTCTTATTTTAAAAAAAGAAGGCAAATTCACCAAAATACAAACCATCGCTCAGGCGCTTTTATTTGCTGGTACGGCCCTACTCTTACCAACTATTTTTTTAGGTGATATGGCCTTTGAGACCATTAAACAAAACTTATGTGAAATTACAATCGCTTACCAACACGAACAATTATCTGAAACAACATTAATGATCTTTATTCTTGGCCTTATACTGCAATTTCTAGAGTATCTTCCCGCTTGGAAAGGTAAGTTCCGCATAAGCAAAGAACTTTTGTTAGTCATTATCTTAAGTTTAGGAAGTTATTATCTCATAAGAACTTCTCATCTAGGAGCGACTATGGTCTATGAGCATGGAGCAGCAGTGACCAATGCAAATTGTAACTCCTAATCAACATCCGTTGTAACTTTTCCTTTTTCATAGTCAAACTCACTCCCCTGCATAGAATGAGGTATACTATAAACACCAAAGAGAATGATCGCAGCAATAATAGTTGGCCACTTACGACTAGATTTCCAGCTTAAGGCCACGGCCAAAAACCAAGAAACTACACCTATTAAAAGCTTATTATCCGTAAGATCAACATCAAAAGGAAAACCTGCCCAATAAACTCCAAAAGCATACTTTTGAACAATCGGTCCCAAAATCATCCCTCCTACAAAGAGGCAACCAAGAGTCATTCTTCCGATCAACTTATACATTTGAGTTCCAAAAACTGCTTCGACAAGAGCGACAACTGACAAGAGCATCGACAGAAACATAAAAACCACATGAGGAGCTAAAATAGCTGTAGGCACAGCACCTTTAAAGCGAATATAAATAGGCTCCTGCATACTGCCCAATGATTGAGAAGAGCCATCTGCATAGGTCAAATTTAAAAAATAAGTAATTTTTCCAGCTGGAGGTTGATGAGGAAGTGAGGTCTTTAAAAAGCTTCCCTCTTTAATTAAATCAACCGTAGTCCAATCATCATTAGTTGGATATCTTTTATAAGTTAAAGTCGCTTTCATCTCCTCACTAAGAGCTGGGACTTCAACAGGAGCATTTGTTATGCCTCCATGAGAGCGCGGGAGTTTTATACGTACTTGCCTATCTTTTCCAATATCAAATTTTTTCGGATAAGTTGGGCCTGTACTTCGCTGATAAATAACGGCAATCAATGTGATAATAATAGCGAGTGGTATAGATACCTTAAAATTATTTTTCATATAGCTCATCCCTGTACAAATGACTTAGCAACTGCTAGTTTGATCTACCAAACAAGTACATTAAAACAATTTATTTATGAAAAGTCTCATTTTTTTTATTCTTATGGCCAACGTCACTAATCTTCTAGCTGACTCTGCACTTACAACAAGTGAAACAAGGACTTCACGTCGCTCCAAGCCCAAAAACTTTACTTTAGAATTTCTTTTAACTGCAGAGCAAACAAAAAACATTGTGACAAAAAAACATGATGGTTCCTATTCAAAAATTGATGCTTCGCTCTTGCACACCTTAAGCCCTAACGATCAACTGAGGTACTTCTTTGCTTCGCGCTATATTGAAACCAAGTCTGAAGAGATGGGTAATGAACTAGAGCCTTTTTTTGCTGAATTTATGTATCGCAGAAAAAACCTACTTACAGAGTCTCAAAATAATATTTATCTTGAATCAGAATTAAAAGCATATCATATCGTCAATCATGAAATAAGAGATGATTACGGCTTTAATGCAGCCTTTATCCCTCAGTTGATTTTAAAAAAACGAATAACTCCTAGAATCGGAGCAAAAATAAAACTACGTCGACATTTTTTTCAAACCAATACTCAAAATGACTATACTTTAAATTTTGAAGACCGTATCTATCTTTCTGCTAGCTATTATTTTGCGCACAAAATGCTTAGTATTACTCAACTCAAATACCAACACAAAATAAGAAAAGGTAATGGCCCTGATTATCGTTTTATGGAATTGGCACAATATAATCCTTTTACGCGAAGCCTGGATCTATCTGCCGTTCCCGAAGCCAAAAAGCATCAGGAAATAGTCACCCTTCATCAAGGCTTCTTGTATTTTTTTGATCGACAATCTATGTTAGAGGTTTATGCGGAAACAAAGCTTAGTAATTCATATGACAAAAGAGATATAGAAACCATAACAGATGATGAATTAGTTTTTGGGACCGCCTTATACTTAACAGCTTTTTAAAAGAGATAACTATGCCAAAATTCACGACCAAACTTGGAACAACATATTTTATAAAAAAAGGTAGAAAATCCTTAAAAACACCTCTTATTAGCTGTCATGGAGGCCCGGGAGGAACTCATCATTCAATAAAACCCATTTTGGAGTTATCGGATCAAAGACAAGTTGTTGTTTATGACCAGATAGGCTCTGGGCTGTCCTCTCCTCTTGACGAAAAAAAATGGACGATTGATACTTTTTGCCAAAACTTAGAGGAATTAAGACAATTTCTTAATTATGACAAAATGATTTTACATGGAAGCTCTTGGGGAGGAACTCTCATTCTTGAATATTACCGACGCCACCCTCAGCGAGTTGCGGGGCTTATTTTTCACTCTTCACTTATATGTGAAAAAACATGGCGAAAAGATGCGAAGAGACTCATTACAAAGCTTCCTGCCAAAACTCAAAAAGTTATATCCGCTTGTGAAAGTGTAGGGGCCACTGACTCAAAAGTCTACAAGGATGCGATGACTGAATATTATAAAAAACATGTTTGCCGAGACCCAAAGGCATGGGAGAGCAAAAAATCAACCCGCTCCAAGCCCAATGAAAAACTCTATCAAAAGATGTGGGGTCCAAGTGAGTTTTGTGCAACTGGCTCGCTTAAAGGTTATAATGGAAAACCCCTTTTAAAACAAATAAACATTCCCGTACTTTTTATAAGTGGTCAATACGATGAAGCGACCCCTCAGAGTGCTAAAAATTTTAGTAAAATGTTAAAAGAAGGTTATTTTAAAGAAATTAAGCAAGCTTCTCACAGCTCACTGCGAGAAAAAAAGACAGAAACGCTTAAAGCTTTTAAAACATTTTTTCATAAGGCCAATATCTAAAGTAAAGAATTTTCAATGGCCAATCTCACATGAACTTCTGAAATGCCTTGATTAGAAAAATAGTCGTTTAAATAAAACTCACTTAATCGTTCATTTTTTAATTCTGCTAAGCCACAAAAATAGCCTTTAAGAGTAAGTGCAAGATAATTCTGGTTATTATAATCTAAAGTTTTAGTGCCACCAAAGGCTCCACTTAATAAACTAGCTGTGACGGAGTCTTTACAAACTTTATTTGTATAAAGTTCTTTAGCTTCCTGAGCGATATTTTCATCATCAATTTTTAAAACCTCTATTCCAAACTTCTTTAAAGTAAACCCAAAGGGACAATGTAAGCAACCAGAGCGACAACAAGTCCCTCTTTGTTTATAATACTCAGCTTTAAATACACAATCTCCGTTTTTATTGATATAATAATTTTCTGACATGGAATTATCTCCCTTTGCTTTTTTAGCATAATAAGAAACACATGAACAAGATAGAAAAAACCGGAAATTATGCAGCGCTACTCTCACTTATAGAAGTAAGCTTAGGAAGTTTTTTACATTCATTACGTCTTCCTTTAAGTGGTCAAATTCTTTCTCTCAATCAAATATTCTTACTTAATCACGCTGTCATTCATCTTCAAAGTCATAAATCTCCAGTTCATATTAGCACGATCAGTGCAATTCTTAAGTCATTCTCACCCGCAGGAAAAAAACTAACGCCTATGTTGGCCTTAACTGCTCAAGGACATTTATTTTCATGGGGAATTCTACTCTTTGGTAATCATATCCTTGGACGCCTTATTGGGAGTGTCCTTAGTTCTTTATGGGCTTTTATTCAACCCCTTCTTATTTATCTTATCCTATTTGGCAAAGATATTGTATTTATGCTTGATTATTTTCAAAAGAAACTTAATTCACTTTATTCTTTTACTGATGAGTTTTTTATTTTTTTGTTCTTGGGATTCATTCTTTTTAAAGTTTTATTGGCTATTGCAATGGCCATCATCGCAAATAAAATCTCTGAAACACAAATACATGCCTATTTAAAATGGCTTCAAAATAAACAAAAAAATCAAATCATAACAAAAACAACAAATCATTCTCCAATGCGAGGAGCTGTTAAAGATTTATTTTCCCCCTTATACATCTTTTCTTTTATTCTTTTATGTATATTTTTCTTTTATTCCAGTGGGAATTATTCTACAATGATATGGAATTTACTTAGACCTGTTGCAGTGGGCTTTATTCTCTTTTACGGCCTAAGAGCTTTTCCCATTGAGCAATTGGTCGCAAAGATAAAAAATAAAAAATATAGTTTACTCTTAGCAGAAACTTTAAAACGAATAAAAAATGAAAAATAAGATATTAAAAGTCTATAACTGTTTTTTTAATTTTCAAATCGACTCAAAGAGAAGTTCAGTAAATCCTAAATCTATTCACGCTCACAATTTTGTAGTTGTTACAACTAATATTTTAATGTGGGCTTATACACTTATTGCTTATTTCCATATGAGCTCTCCCCTTGCTTTTAGAGTTGGTTTAGTCTGTTCGATACTTCATCTTCTTACCCCTGTGTTATTTCATTGGATCCAAAATAGCTTTTTTATTTCCTCTGTCATGTTAGCAACTGGTGTTATTCATCAATCAAGTTTCGCTTACTACAGTGGTGGATTTAATAGTCATATTTTAATTTGGTTTGGTGTGATCCCCCTTCTAGGAGGGGTCATTGCGGGAAACAAGGCCATAAAACTCTGGGCGATAGTTGTAGCTAGTATTGCCGCTGTGTTTTTCATCTTTGAAATAAACGGCTATATTTATCCAAATCATATTACCAAAAGGGGAACTCTCTATTCCCATCTTTTACTTATTTTTGGATGGATAAGTGTCTCAAGTGTCGTTTTATCTATCTATAATAAAATGATAAGTTTACACCAAAGAAAACTTGAAAATAATAATAATAAATTAAACAATCTTTTAAGAATTCTTTTACACGATATGTCCAACTCTATTCATGTCTTAAATGGCCTTACAAATCTATACAAAGATGAACTTAATAAAGAAAACCAACGATTTCAAAATATGAAAAGACATACTGACTTTCTAGCTAATACAATTTCATCTATAAAATCAATGTATGTTATTAACAGCTTCGAAAAGGAAATACACCTCAAGGCCGTTGACCTTAATCGATCAATTCAAATGATTCTCTCAATCCTGGAAAATAAGATTTCACAAAAGCAGTTAACAATAAATTACAACTACAATATGAATAAAAAGATTTTTGTAAAAGTTTCTCCTCATATTTTTGAAAACCAAGTCCTCCAAAACATTTTTTCAAATGCAATTAAGTTTTCTCATCCTCAGGGTATTATTGATATAAAAATTGAAGACTCTGATAAAAAGAACTGGGCCAAACTCATTATTAAAGATTACGGGATAGGAATGTCAGAAGAGACTCAAAAGAAAATCTTTCACCCAGAACAAAGGATTACAAGACAAGGAACTCAAAACGAACTTGGAACAGGTTTGGGAATGAAAATCCTTAAAAACTTTCTCGATAAAATGAATGCTGAAATTCACATTTTTTCGCAAGAAAACCAAGGAACAGAGGTTCATCTCGATATTCCAATGGCCTGAGTCTTCCTTTATTTGAAAGCCGTTATTTTTTTATACGAATAGATTCGTTTTCGCTCTAAATAACTCATATAAGACTTAAACCAATCCACTTCACTACGTTTAAGTAAACTGACCTCATGATTTTCTAAGCCTAGTGTTTTTATATTTTCATCAAGAGGCTTAAGACTCTTTAAAATAAACATATTGGCGATAACTGGAATTTTTAACAAAGCAGCAATAGACTCTTGTGATTGATGAAATTTTTGATTATTTTTGAAATAGGTCACTAAGTTTTCATATAAATAGTATCCTGAACTCACACCTGTTTCACAAAGCTCAAATAACTCCTTTTGATTATTCTGATAATGAACATATAAGGCTTCTCTTGTCATACTTTCAGCATCTTTCCAGTCATTTTCTCTAAGAGCAGTAAAAAGATCCTTATTTTGAGAATAGGGAGTTGAAAGAATAGGAAAAAAAGCGACATGTTCAGGGTCTTTTTGAACAGGTGAAAAGTTTAATTTTGTTGTATATTGACTCGCGATTATTTCGGCCTCTACATCAGCTTTTAATAAAAAATCATGAAATCGAGGACAAGATTTTTGGTGCTTTTTTAAACCTAACAAGCCTTCCAATACTCTTTGTTGCTTATAAAAGCTTATAAAATATAATTGTCTATTAGAGACCGGCTTATATTTCTCATCATTTTTCGTTATACTTTTAAGAGAAGCTGGTGCACGAGTGCCCAAAAACTTCTTGGAGTTCATTAAATAAAACTCTGGTTTTTTATAATCTTTTTGGTCATGTTTCATTCGTGTCACTTTATTAGTACTTAAAAGTGATAAACTATCCATCGTTGTTGAGCAACTTGAAACCACAAAGGCCATGGCCATAAATAAAGCTTTCATATCCTTCTCCTTCTTTTTTACCTATCGGTAAACTAGTAAAGGATTTTAAGTTTTTGACAAATCCCATATAAAGGGAAATTATTACTACAAATCTTTTTGGTCAGGTTTTAATAAAGATAAAAAGGTAAGTTATGAAATATTGGTTAATGAAAACTGAGCCCGATACTTTTTCGATACAAGATCTCTATAATTCTAAAAATCATACAACTTCATGGGAAGGAGTTAGAAATTATCAAGCGCGCAACTTTATGCGCGACCAAATGAAAAAAGGTGACCTGATTTTAATCTATCACTCAAGTTGTAAAACTCCAGGAATTGTCGGTTTAGCTTCAGTAACTCGAGAATCTCATCCGGACAGGACGGCCTTAGATCCAAATAGCAATTATTATGACCCCAAGGCCACAATTGAAAATCCAAGATGGTACTTGGTCGATGTTAAGTGGAAAGAAACTTTCAATAAGACTATTTCCTTAAAAACATTAAAAGCAAATCCCAAACTACAAGAAATGAAACTTGTACAAAAAGGTTGTCGACTTTCAGTTATGCCTGTGACAAAAAACGAATTTAATCTTATTCTTGAGATAAGTAAGACAAACTAAAACGTCCGAGTCATTCTATTGATTAATTACTTAAAAACGTATAAACGATTTCGAGATGAATAGACTGAAAGCTTCCCCTCAGCAGATACTAAATTTCCAAAGACAGCTGACTGATCATTTCCTAAGTCAAAACTGCTGATTACTGAAAAATCTTTAGCACTTATTTGGTAAATTTTATGGCCCATTGTCGTAATAGCAAGGCCATTTTTCCACTTAGTAATAGAGCTGATCCCATTTTTTGATATCTTATTTTTTAATAAGATTTTACCATACTCATCAATCTTAAAAATTTCACCATAAATACTGCCGACATATAATTGGTTATCAATAATGATCGGTGTGTGCGACTGGACAATTTCAATCGTTCTCTCAATACTTCCACTTTCAGGATTGAGCATTCGCATAGGACCTGCTGCTGAACCAGCAACAATATAATTGTTAAAATAAACAGGAGTGACATCAACATCAACGAATTTTAACCCTGTGGATATTTTTTGTTCCCACTTAACCACTCCTTCTTCCAAAGACAAAGAAACAATATGGCCATCTGCAAAGCCTAAGATAATTGAACTATCATAAGGTAGAATATTTGAAACTCTTTGCAAGGTTGTGACATAGGGAACAGAACGCTTATAGCGCCAGAAAATTTTCCCAGTTTTAGCATCTAAAGCTACAATAGAATGATTTCTAAGATGTAAAATTAATCTGCCCTGTATAAAGCTAGGCTGAGACTCAATTGGTGTCCCCAGATCAATTGCGTAGTTTAACTTTCCTGTAAGATAATGACGCGAAAAAAGTCTTCCGGTCTTGGTACCATAATAAATATAGTCTCCTCGCTTATTCACTTGGGACTGAATTGGAGTTTTTTCATTTTTTTGCCAGATTACTCTTCCTGAGTGGAGATTATAAGCACTCATTCTCCCCTTAAGATCTCCCATATATAAAATATCTTCAAATATATAAGGAGAAGAAGTACCGATCGGAAGATTACCGGTGTTATAAGTGGGGTCTAAGTTTTTTATCCAAGCAATATCAAAATATTTTTTTTCTTTCTGAGGAGCTTCCAAAGTAATATGTTTTTCAATTTGTGCACAGGAAACACAAAAACTACAAAATAAAAATAAAGATATGATCCTCATTTACAATAAACCGCTCATGTAAACTTTAGCATATTTAAAAAATTGAGAGCCTTGATGATCAGACTTTAACTTCTCAAAATATTGTTTTGCTTTTTTCGTATCCTTCATTTGAACTGATAGTCTTACCAGATCAAAATGAACCTTATCTTGCATCAAACTTAAATTAGAGTCATTAGCAAAGTTTTCCAAAAGAGTTATGGCCTTCTCAACTTCGCCTGAATCTTCATAAATAGCACTTAATCTCAAACCTAAAAATAGCCTTCCCATACTTCCTTGATTCATCTTAGCAAACCAATCTGCAGTCATATCTTTCATAGCGGAGTCGAGTTTACCTGCTTGATCAAGTTTATTAAGACCTGCTAAAAAGCTTGGAACAAGATTAATATTTCCCCTTAAATCATTTGAGATATCACCCAATTTTTTCTTATACTCAAGTGGTGCAAGTTCGTCCTTTAAAAATGGTTCAAAAACACTTGTTTCAAGTGCATAAGCCTGGTCCAAAATATCTAATCTTTCACTTTTTTGCATATATGCAAAAACAGAGTAAACAATGATCCCTAGCACAACAACTGCTGCACTGATAAGAATTGCAACCTTATTCTCGTTTACAACATGTCCAAAATCAGTTTTATTTAGGGTTTCTTCAATTGATTGAACGTCTTGGTTTACGGCCATATTTTATTTCCTTTAAATCGAATTTATGAAATTCTATTCTTAAAACCAATAAGTTGTCAAAACCTATAGCTTTAGCTAGGATTTTATTATGAAAAAAATATTATTTACTGTTCTTTTTATTTCTTCTTATAGTTCGTTATGTCATGGCTCTAGTCTGGTTGGCCGACTGGGAATTGGCGCAACTAATCATTTAGAAAGTAAGATGCCCGCTATTTCTTTAAAATTGCAGCGAAACAGATCATCTGCACTAGGTGGACATTTTGCAATGGATTCAAGTAGTAACGGACTAGATTACGCCTTAGGGATAAAAGGATATCGCTATATTTATGAAGAACCTCAATTAAACTTTTACTCTGCTTTAGCTGGAACATATTTTACATATACCAATGAAGCTGATGACAAGACAGAGCAAGGTTATCAAATTGATGGAACCTTTGGTGCAGAGTTTAGCTTCCAAGGATTAGAAAGTGTTGGCTTTAGTTTTGAATTCGGGATTGGGCTTTCAGAATACCAAAAAGAAACTCACTTAAAAACTGTCGGTCATAATATGATGGTCTCAGCTGTTCACTTTTATTTATAGGATCAAATGATTAAATTCATTATTATCTTTTTATTTTCTCTTCCTTTGGCCATGGCACAACTTCCAGGTCAAGCTTTTGAAGATGATGAAGATCTAAATATTGGAGGAGATATATTTCAAGATTTCAATGAAGATCTCGAAGCCCAGCAGGTCATGGAAGATGAACGTTTTTATCGCTATTCTCGTTTTTTTGGTGTTAATCTAGGACTTGGCTTTACAACTTTCACCGACAATCGTGGTTTGGCCTATAATGATAATCATCCCACATTTTCATTTTCTTTACTCTATTTTATCAACTTTCAAAATGCGATTATTCTAGGTGTTGAATACTCTAAACATACCATGCTGATCGACACTTATGTCAATGGAAGTCCAAATCAAATTATTGGGGCAGTAGAAACAAATATGACAAGACCTTTTATTGGGTTTCGTTATTATCTCGATACCAGTGACCTAGGTACTGCCATTACTTACTCCAACCCTTATTTCGTAGGTAGGATGGAGTATTGGTATCAAACAAATGTTTTTGCTGAAAGAGAGAACTTATCTGACCAATCAGGAGGAGGCCTAGGAACAGGAGTTGGTTTTGGACTAGAATTTCCTATTGAACTTAAAAAACGTTATATTAATGTTGAATTTCTCTATCATAGAGTCAACTTCTTTGATAAGTTTACCCGAGATTATCGCCAAATACCGGATGATCCCAATCGTACAGATGATGAAGGCAATATTCTTATCAGTGAATACGGATTCGACGATCTCAGAGGTGATGTCCTAAGTCTTGTCATCAACTACCATATCTCTTGGTAAATAAAATTCTCATTCTTTCACTCGACTCAAAGTAATAGTGAGTCTAAGCTTTCTTTAATCTTTTTTGTATATCCTTAGTCGTCCTAAAAATAAGATGAACGGGGGTATTAACCATCTGAAATTCTTTTCTTAAAGCATTTGTTAAATATTTTTTATAATTAACAGGAATTCCTTTAGATTTATTGGTAAAAAGAATTATTGTTGGTGGACCTGCTTTAATCATTGAAGCGTACTTCACCTTTAATCTGGTTCCACTTCCTTTATTTAAAACTACTGGAAATTTATCTACTAAATAACTTAAAACTTTATTGAGTTTTCCCGTTGTAACTTTTTTATTTCTCACCACAATGGTTCGCCTAAGAGATTGCTTTAATTGTTGAATATGAGACCCATTTTTAGCAGAAATTGTGATCAACTCACAAAAACTTAACCAAGGTATTGTCGCTCTTAGATCAAGCATCCAATCTTTCTTTTTATTTTTGTTTTTTAAAATATCAGCAATGAGGTCCGCTTTATTTAAACAAATAATAATCGACTTACCCTTCTCAAGCGCAATATCACACAAACGTCGATCTTGATGGGTAATTCCCTTAGTCGCATCAATCATATAAATAACAACATCTGCCTCCGAGATAGCTTTTAAAGAACGATAAACTGACTGCTCCTCAATAAAGCCTGTGACATTCTTTTGCTTGCGAATACCAGCTGTATCAACCAGCTTAATCGATCTGAAAGGATTAAACTCTTCGGCTGAGTTCTCAACACTCTCAACATCGACAGCTTCTTGTGAGTCTAAGTTAAGGGCGTTTTCTAAGTCTTCTTGAGTATATAGATCGTTATCGACCGATTCAAAGCTTTCACTTTCTGCTTCTAAGGTTTCATCTGATTGATCTTGTTCATCAAAATGCTCAAGTTGGTTACGAAGATCTTCTGGCATCTGTCCATAAGCAAGAATTTGAGCGTCATCTAAATCATCTTCTTCATCATGAAATTCTTTATATTCATTTAAAAGTTGCTCATTAGATTTTCTAAATTCATTTTCTTGCGCTTTTAAAAGGTCAATATCCTTACCAAAGTATAAATCAAAATAGCCTTCAATAGGATCAACTGTTGTTCCAGCCACATCAGAAACAAGGGCCCGTTGTGCACCTAAAATTTGATTTAACAAAGTTGATTTACCAGCGTTAGGAGCTCCCACGATCGCCACATTGCCCACAACATCATGATTAGGCTTAACTCCCCTTTGAACTTCGTGCTCCTCAACGATTTCGTAATCTTTTACAAATTGAAAGAGCTTTTCATTTAAATTCGTTAATCCTCGATTATGTTCAGCTGAAATGATAAAAAACTGCTCTTGGGTTAAACCTAATTGATAAAAATCAGCTTCGTCTCCCCATTGCTTATCACTGTCAAACTTATTAACTAATAGCCATAAAGGTTTTTTTGTCGTTCTAATATAGTCGCAAATGGTTTTATCAAAAGGTATTAATCCTTCCCTGACATCAACCACCAGCAGAACCAAATCAGATTCATCGATAGCAAGCTTGGCCTGTTCGGCCATAATATTAAAAAAAGGCTCAGCTACTTGTCTTCTTTTAGAAGTAAGCTTTTCATCAACCTTTTCCGGATAAAAGCCTCCTGTATCAACTAAAATAATATCTCTCGTTTCTTCACCTGTTTCATTTTCAAGAGTAGCAATACCATAATGCCGATCCCTAGTGACGCCAGGTTGATCATAGGCCATTGCCTTAAAAGACTTTTTCATCAGCCGGTTAAAAACGGTACTTTTTCCCACATTGGGTCGTCCAATAACTGAAACAACACAAGACCTTTTATTCATGACCTTTTTCTCCAAACTCTCTTTGAATGCTGAGTTCTAGGAAGTCCAATTTCATCTAGGACATAATTGTTTTTAAACCATTTTGGACTCACCTTCACATGTAAATTAAGATGAACCTTGTTCCCTACCATATCTTCGATTTTTTTTCGTGCATTGGTGCCAATTTCTTTAATAACACTTCCCTTGGCCCCAACAACGATGGCCCTCTGAGAAGGTCTATTCACTAAGATTGTGGCTGAAATTTTTGTATCAACTTTTTGTCCCGGTTTATTTTGAGCATCATAATATTCATCAACCACAACAGCTAACTCATAAGGAAGTTCATCTTTAAGGGCATTAAATGCCTGTTCCCGAATATATTCAGAGGCAAAAAATCTTTCATTTTTGTTTGAAACTGCTCCATCCGGATAAAGATGTGGCCCCGGTTGAGCCTGATCACAAATTTCTCCAGTTAATAAGTGCACGTTTGTTCCTTCTTTACCACTAATGACAAAGTATTTTTCACATGCTGGAATCATTTCTTTAATTTTTTCAAAAAAACCATTAAAATCTTTTTGTTCAATATTTTCTACTCTATCGGCTTTGGTAAAAACAACCCACGTTTTTGTTAATTCAGATTTAAATTCTTTTATAAAATTCTTACATTCACTCACAACATCTTTAGTGCAGTCTATAAGTAAAAGATTTAGATCAACACCTTCTGAGCCAAAAATGGCCTGTCCGTTCATTCGTACATTAAGCTCTTGCCCTGAAGAATGAACACCTGGAGTATCAACCAAAACAACTTCTGTTCGGTCGACTGTAAAATTGCAATGGAAATGATTTCTCGTCGTTTGCGGTTTAGAGCTCACAATAGAAAGGTCAAATCCTAAAAGATAATTGATCAAAGTTGATTTCCCTGCATTGGGCTTTCCAAGTAGTGCAACTGTAATATGTTTATTATGGGGATGCTGATCTGTTAATAGCATACTATCTCCTTATATAATATTTTGTTCTAAAACTTTTTGTGCTAAAATTTGCATTCCCTTTTTCTTAGAAAAATGCTTAATTTCACCAATTATTTTTTCATTAACTTTTAAACGAATTAAAAAATTTTTATCGCCTCTTTTTTCTTCAT
>PAKC01000041.1 GCA_002706205.1 Halobacteriovoraceae bacterium | reverse complement strand
TTGCAAGAACAGTTAAATTTTGTTCTTTCTCTTTATTCATCCGATATATCAATAGATTTTCTATATATTTATAAAAAAGATGATTAAAGACAAACTCTTTTTTTTCTTGATCGACCTTTGCAGCGAGCCACAAAGAAGACTTATCTTTTGAGAACAAAGGAGTCACTAAGAAAAATTGATTATCAATATCTATTTCTTTTTCTACCCCTATATATTTTCGAGGCAATATTTCTGTCTTAATCATTTCTTGAATTTCTTGAGGACAACTACTCGCCCCCACATAATGAAATTTCTCGTTTTCTTTTTCTATGAGAAAAAAATCTCGAATTTCTTCAAAGCTATTTAGATAACTCGCTACCCTTTGAAAGAAATCAGTATTTGTTTTAATTTTTACTGGTGTTGAAAAAAGCTTAACAATTTCAGTTACTGGCAAACTTCTTTCTTGCTTTGAACTCATCAAGTCAACCCTAACCAAAGCATTTTCTAACAAAACTTTACTAAGTTTTGACTCAAAAACGGAACTGACTTGATATTTATAACAAAGCATAAGGAGGTCAAAGTCTTTATATTTTAAGACGATATTAATCGAAATACCCGACATTGCCTTAATCAAGGACTCTAAGTCAGCTTTGCTAAATGACTCATCGACATAAATAAAAACGGCTGCGATTTCACTTTTTTCTCGTTTGAGGAGCTGAGAAAAGTCAACTTCTTCTATCAATTGAAAAGAACTAAAACGCTTAAGTGTCTCTCCAAGTAAATCGAGATCGTCCCTTTTAAGCTTGTAACTTATAATCTTATTCAAATCACACATCCAAGTTTTTCTTAATATTCTTCTCTCTTTGTTCAAGAGAGTTTTCATCTTCCATTTGCCCAATCACGTTTCTTAGAGTTTTTATGACTTTACTCATTTTTTCTTCTAAGGCGTGCTGCTGATGAACTGTTTTCTTTTCCTGCATGGTTGCACTCTCGATATCAAACTCTAAAGTATCTATTCTTCTTTTTAACTCCAATATTTTATGGTCTCTATTGCGTATTTGGACTTCAGCATCATTTTTTAACAACTCGAGTTTCTCTTCAAGCTCTTTCTCTCGACGTCTCACTTGGTTGATATCGACACTCTTTTCTCTTCGAAGTTTTTCAAATTCTTTTTCAAAGTTAATATTTCTTTGCTCTAAAACTTCTTTTTTATTTTCGATCAAATCAAGTTTTATATTTAACTCATCTATTTGTTTCGCATATCTTTTTTTGACAATGGCCAACTCGATTTTCTTCTCTTCTAGTTGAGCTTCAAGATTTTTAAAATCTCTCTTTTCTGAGTCGACATGAGATTCAAATTCTTGAAGCTTACTTTGTAATTGATTACGATCCTCTCTAAGACTTTTAATCGTTTCACCCAAGCGAATAAGCTCAGTTTGGTAATTTTCTTGATACTCTCTATGTTGTGCAGTCAATGCCTCCGAATTCATAGACCTGTTATTACCAGAAGAGTCTACTCTTTCATCAACCAACTCCATACTCTCGGGCTCTTCTGTCGCGACAGCTAGAGTATTTTCTTCATTATCTGAAAAAAGCTCATCCTCTGTTTCAATCTCATTTTCTTCTGGAAGTGAATCTTTTTTCTCATCGGCTTGATCTCCTAACAAAAGTTGATCAATCTCTAACATTTTTGTTTTAATATCATCTAAAGGATCTTCTGCGCTCGAGGCTTCACTTGAGCTAGCAACTCGCGTCTGATCATCTTCTTGGGCTTCATTATTTGCCAAAGAACTATCTTGCTCATCTTCGTCATCATTAGAACTTAAACCAAAAAGATCTTCATCTAGTAAATTATTAGAGTCCTCTGTTTCTGATAGAGCCTCACCATCCATTATCGAATCTAACTCCTCCTGTAAAACAGGCTTTGTCACATCAAAAGACTCTCCAACTTCTGTTTCCGAATCTAGACCAAACACCTGACTTTCAGATTCATCTTCGTCTTTTAAATGAACTTCACTTACATCATCTTCTTGGGCTGCCTCAGCCTCCCCAACAGTTGTTTTTTCACTAAGTGATAACGAAAGATCTAGCTCTGAAGGATCATGAGAAATTTGAACCTCACTCGCCTGATCTTCATCCTCTAAATCAATTTCACTATCCAAGTCTAAGTCTAATTCATTCAGAGACTCTTCCTTCTTGTGTTCAATATCAAAACTAATACTGGAGAGATCTTCCTCTAAGTTTTCTTTCTTTTTATCACTCATACTTACCTTATCTTTATCTAAATAATCTTCCTTAAAAACACCCTCAAAGGCCCTATCAATCTCATCACTCAATTTCTTTTCTTCACCAGAAATAGGCTTTTCACTATGCTGCTCCAATATACTCAGTGCCACTGTTCGTGTATCTTGCTTCTTTTTTATATCTATAGAGAAGTCGAAGATTTGATCAAGATCATAGGGAGGATTAACTAAAACATCTTTTTCTTCTGGAGAAATTTGCAAACGCTTCCAATTCATTTCGGAATCAGTAGAGTTATAATAAACAAGCTGAATACCAGGATTGCCTTTGCGAATCTTTTGTGCATAGTCCCTTAGAGTCATTCGATCCATCCCAGCGTCCAGCAAACAAAGGTCAAATTGATTAACTTCGCTTAACAAATAAGCTTTGTCTTCAAACGCCTCAACTTCTTTATAAGCCTTGATCTGATCAATAAAATCTTTAAAACTCAATGACTCTGAATTTAGAGCACAAATTCTCATTTAGCTTGACTCCCTTTATATATAATAATAACAAATAGATACAAGACGTAACAGCTAGGAAAAAGATGTCAAACGAGTGAAATCATTTCAATTGCTTTAAAGTTGCGGTATTATTAAAATGAGAGATATAATAATGACAAATAACAATATTTTTTATTGAGGGATAGAAATGAAAAAAATCACTTTATTATTAGTAACAATTATTGCTTCTATTAAAGGTTACTCACAATCAAAAGACTTCCTTCCTTCTACTATTTATCAGCTAGACCAAAAGTTTACACATCATATTTTAGTGGTGGAAAAGGCCACTCACTCTCTTTTTCTTTATCGTTATGGAGAAGATAAGCCCGAATTGCTAAAAAAGTTTAAAATTTTAACGGGAAAATATACTGGAAACAAAATGGTACAGGGAGATAAAAAAACACCTGAAGGTATCTATTTTTTCCAAAAATTCCATTCTTCAGACTACCTTATTAAAAAATATGGTGAATATGGTAGAATCTATGGTGCTGGTGCCTTTACAACGAATTATCCCAATATCATTGACAAAAGAAAGGGAAAAACAGGCGGAGGAATCTGGCTTCACTCCACTGATGATGACAACAGAGTTTCTCTTGGACTCGACTCAAAGGGTTGTGTCGTCGCAGTTGATGAAGACTTAAAAGATATCTCTCAGTATATAGATTTATCTAATACACCCATCATTATTGTCCAAAACCTCCACTTTCAAACTAAAGAAAACTGGGAAACCAATAAAGAACAAATACTCTCTACAGTTCAAAACTGGATGACTGCATGGAAAGAAAAAGATTTTGATCAATATATTAATTCTTATTCTAAACAAGAATTTGTTCATCCAAGGCGTGGAAGATTCTCTGCTTATAAACAATACAAAAGAAGCGTATTTGCCCGAGCTGACAAGCCCCAAATTACCTTTACCAACCTCTCATTGCTGCACAATGGAGAATACGTTGTGGCCACGATGGTTCAAAACTATGACTCACCTGTCATATCTGATATAGGAAAAAAGACTCTTTACCTTAAAAAAGATAAAGATTATCAGTGGAAAATTGTTTGGGAAGAATGGTCTAAACTTCATGAAGAGCAAATTAATATCGCTTTTACTCCTAAGATGAGATATTTCACTGACCAACAATTGACTTCAAAAGATATGAGAAATGATTCAGGATCCATCTAAGGAACTTACCCTCATTGTCTATAATACCCCTAAGCCCCCTCGCTACTTAAGAGTAAAGAAAAGGCTTATTAAGACGATGATCACTGTAATTCCACTTTTAGTGATTTCGTCTATCTTGTTATCTTTTCTCTATTCTATGTACCTCAAAAATCAGCTCAACCAATTGAAGTCAAGAGAGCCCTTGCTAATCAATCAATTGAAGTCTGAAAAAGAAGAACTTGCAAACTCACTTAGTAAGCTTAAAAAAAACAATTTAATTCTTACTCAAAAACTATCCAAGGGCTCAACTGCAGAGACCTCAAACTCTGCTCTGGCCTTATTTACAACCCCCTTAGGTTTAGAAGACCTCAGAAGTAAAGAATTAATCAAAATTGAAAACCTTAAACTCAATACAAATGGTCAGCGAATAAAGCTCAATTTTGATCTGGCCAATAATTCTCCTGATAACTCTAAACTTTCAGGTTTTATCTCTGTCCTCCAATTTCAAGATAATACCATACAATACTATCCTTCATACGAGCTAAGTCAGAAAAATCTTAGGATGGAATATTCTCAAGGTGAAAGCTTTTCCTTCTCACGTTTCCGTCCAACAACTGCAACATTTAAAAAGCTCATTAAATCGAGTGCCAAATATAAAATTTTTATTTTTTCTCGTACAGGAAATCTCTTAGTATATAAACAAATTGGACCTTATAATATTGAGTAAATCATGACTGAAGATGAATTTAAAAAACTTAACTTCTCCGTTCTTGGAAAAAACTCTTACCTTGAAGGTGAGTTTAAATTTACTGGAGAAACCCTGCTGAACTGTAAGCTAAAAGGTAGCATCCTTATGCAAGATGATGGCAAACTTACATTAGAACGCAGCTCAGAGGTTGAAGGTCAAATTTATGCACATAATGTTGAAGTTTTTGGAAGTTTTACTGGCTCTATCAACGCATCAGGAACTCTTTCAATTAGATCTTCTGCTAAAATATCGGGAAAGATTCAAGCTGGTAAATTAAGTATATTTCCAGGGGCACATATCAATTTTGAAGGCTCAACACTAGATGATGAACCTTCAAAAACACCTGCTAGTACAGATTAAAGATACTGTTTGTAGTCTTTAACTTCGACCTCAAAGCCTGCTTTTTTCAAAACTTGAACTAGTTTTTTATCCCCAGCAACAAGAATTGTTTGCTTTTGTCTGCCAAAAAGCTCCTTAATCATTTTTTCTAAATCAGATTTCTTATAGGAGTCAATTTTCTTTGAAAACTTATAAATTTCTTCATAATCCTTTCCCCTATGATCAAAAATAATAAGGTTTTGTAAAAAGTCAGTTGTTGACTCCAAGCCTAACAAATAATTACCTTTCAAGTTATTACGTGATAAGACGAATGATTTTTGGTCTATTTTTTGAGAGTTTTTCTTAATAGTTGCTAATGTTGACTCAAGAAGCTCAAGAAGTGTTTTATTTTTAGTAAACGTTGCAATCAATGCACGCCCATAGTTGCCCTGCTCTGCCACGACTGCTCCTGCAGAATATGTTAATCCTTTTTGAACACGTAATACTTGCATTAACTGCGAGGTAAACCCTCCTCCAAGATGATTAGCTGCAAAGGTCTTTAACTCTTCAGTCCCAATATTAACTTCATCTGTTTTGAGGACTCTACCAATTCTGAGTTGAACCTGATTTGCATTGGGAAGTGAGACAAAAATGATCTTTTTATGCTCCGGTAGACTTTTAACCACGGGAACTGCTGTTGCAATATGTCCTTGTTTCCATTTGCAATCATTTGCAAGAATGCCTTTAAGCTCTTTTACTTCTTTAGGCCCTTTAATATAAACCCTTTTTACTGCCTGCTTATTGAAAAACTCCAATCTCTTTTTTAAATCTCTTGAGCTTATATTTTTTAAGCTCTTAATTGTCCCCTCGGTTGGGTTTTCAAAACCAGTTCCTTTAAGAGACTCATATCTGAAGGCTCGACTTGCTATTTTTGAATGGTCAGTAACTAGGTTTTTTAATCGAGAAAGACCTCTTGATTTTGTTTGGTTCAACTCCCTTTTAGGAAAATCTGCATTATCAAAGAGATGACAAATCATTTTCATCGTTGGAACAAAGTCTTTGACCAAGCCGCCAACATTAAAAAGAGAAAACTCATGAGTCACTTTGCTTCGGTAAGAGGCACCATAGAACTCCAAGGACTCCACGATTTGTTTTTGAGAATATCTTTTTGTCCCCGATGTTAATTGATTAAACATTAAATCTGTCATTCCAAATAGCTTTGGTTTATCACCTAAAGCACCTTCTTGAAAATAAAACGTCACATCATAAGTTGGTAACGTATCATCATGCATCCAAACGATATCAATACCATTCCACTTATAGCTCTGAAGATTTTCGTCAAGATAGTTTTTTGCATAGGAAAAAGGACTCAACAATAAGCTTACTAAAAGTATTTTTCTAAAATTCATACAACTTCCTAATTTTTATTCCAAACAGTAATTAATACAGACTCTTTATTATTAATATATTGCTGACAAGCAGTTTTTAGTTGGTCAACACTAATTGACCGATACATATCGATCTCTTTTTTATAAAAATTATAATCTCCAAAATAAACCTCTCTATCCCCTAGGAAACTTGCAATTCCTGCATTTGTATCAAGGCCGCTGAACATACCAACTAAATATTGATTTAAGACCTTTTGAAGAGAACGTTCTGTAATGGCCTTTTCACATGATTGACTTAGTTCTTTTTTTAAGTCTTTTATAAAAGAGTTTAATTTTCTTTCCGGTAAAAGCTCTCCCATAAGAAAAAAGATACCACTTTCTTGTAAGGTATAGTTGGCAGCTTGTATCGAACTAAGCTGCGGATTTTTAGCAATGACAAATTTTTCTGTGAGATAAGAACTCTTTCCCTCTCCTAAAATCGAAGCCAATATATCTAAAGTAAAAGCGTCCTTGTGCCCCACTTTTTTCCCTTGAAAAGCTAACATGAACTGAGGAACTGGTCCTGTTCCTTTCAAATGAATTGTCTTCTCAAAGTCTTTCCTAAAGTCAAACCCAAGCTCAGACAAATGTTTCTGTTTTAACTTATCGAGATTCTTCGTTGGTTTTATATCTCCAAACTTTTCTTGCATTTTTTTAAACACATGTTTTGCATCGACATCTCCAACGACGACAACCACCGCATTATTTGGAGCATAGTATTTTTTGAAATAATCCAAAACTTCTTTCCTTGAAACCGTTTTTAAATCTTCAATCTCACCAATAACTGAAGAACCATAAGGAGTTCCCTTAAAAGCTGTCTTCATCATGGTTAAATAAAGCTTACCTGAATCACGATTTTCATAACGGAGTTTTCTTTCTTCCAAAACGACATTTCTTTCTTTTTCAAAAGACTCTTTTTCTAATAATAAGTTTTGCATGCGATCGGCTTCCAAGTCAGCAATCACGTCAAAATGTTCACTAGGAAGGCTTTCGTAATAAACAGTAAGGTCATTAGAGGTATAAGCATTATTCTTTCCTCCATTTCCTTCTACCAATTTATCAAATTCTCCTGCCCCATACTTTTTTGCCCCTTTGAACATCATGTGTTCCAAAAGATGGCTTGAGCCCGTAATTCCAGGTACTTCAAACTTACTTCCCACCTTGAAATATGTATAATATGAGAAAATTGGTAATTTTTTATTTTCGACAACTAAAATTGTTAAACCATTTTCAAGAGTTTTCTTCTTCACATTTAAAGCGATATCGTACTCATGATTTTTGTGTAAAATTGAGCAAGCTTGTCCTCCAAATACTAATAAAAAAACAATTAAGCTCCGCTGCAATAACTGACTCATTTTTCTCTCCAATTAGTTAAATTTACTCATCATTATACTAACAAAAGTTAAGTCAGGACACTCAGAAAAATAAACCCCAAGCTTTATAAGCAAAAATTCTTCTTTTCCCCATAAAATTATTACATTTTAGAGTAGTAAAAAT
Organism: Halobacteriovoraceae bacterium; assembly: GCA_002706205.1. Lineage (GTDB taxonomy): Bacteria > Bdellovibrionota > Bacteriovoracia > Bacteriovoracales > Bacteriovoracaceae. The sequence goes on along the minus strand of PAKC01000041.1, from coordinate 5,008 downwards.
TAAAAAATTCTGTATTAATACTCAATAACAATTAAATTATTTTACGGAGTTATGCTCATGAAAATTGCAGTACCAAAAGAAATTAAAAACAATGAAAACAGAGTTGGACTTGTTCCCTCAGGCGTTCAACAACTTGTTATGGATGGGCATGAAGTCTTTATTCAAAAGGATGCTGGAGCAGGAATTGGAATTTCTGACGAAATGTATATTGAAGCAGGAGCTAAAATTCTTCCCACCCTTGAAGACTGTTTTGAAAAAGGGCAAATGATAATTAAAGTAAAAGAGCCTCAACCTGTTGAAATTGCTCTTTTACGTCCTCACCATATTCTCTATACATATCTTCACTTGGCAGCAGATAAAAATCTAACAGAAGGTCTCATGAAGTCAGGATCAACTTGTATTGCCTATGAAACGATTCAGTATCCAGACGGTTCTCTTCCCTTACTAGTTCCAATGTCAGAAGTTGCTGGAAGAATGGCCACTCAAGTTGGGGCCATGTGTTTACAAAAAGATAAAGGAGGTAAAGGCGTTTTACTTGGTGGCGTTCCTGGTGTTCATAGAGCTAAGGTCACAATTATTGGTTGCGGTATCGCTGGAACCAATGCGGCGAAAATGGCCATGGGCCTTGGAGCTGATGTTACCTGTATTGATCTGAGTACCAAAAGACTTGCTGAAATGGATGATCTTTTTGATAATAGAATTACAACTCTTTATTCAAATGCTTTCAATATCGAACAAGCTGTTGTCGACTCTGATCTGGTTATCGGAGCTGTTCTTGTTGCAGGAGCAAAAGCCCCAAAACTTGTCACACGAGATATGATTTCAAAAATGGAAGATGGCTCAGTTGTCGTTGACATTGCCGTTGACCAAGGAGGATGTATTGAAACATGTCGTCCAACAACACACCAAGACCCTACTTTTGTCGTTGATGGAGTTGTTCATTATTGTGTAGCTAACATGCCTGGTGCTGTACCTAGAACATCAACTTACGCCTTAACTAATGTCACTTTAAAATATGCAAGAATGATCGCAAGTAATGGAGTAGAAAAGTCTATTGCTGAAGATGAATTTCTTAGAAAAGGAGTTAATATCTACCAAGGAGATCTAGTATATGAGCAAGTTGCTACAGATTTAGAACTTCCTTTTACTCCTCTTAATCCAGAAAAGTATCTCTAGTACTATATAATTTTTCCCTGTTATGCTATGATAATAAGCATGACAGGGAACCCTAGCGTCGACAAAATTATTCTTGGCCTCAACGGTATTTTAGTAACAGCTGCTGCTGCTCTTGTAGTCTTTTCACATACTATGATTAAAAAGCCTTCTACTGAGCAAGGTAAAGAAATGGGAAACATGATTGAAAACTCTATGTTTGAGCTGCAAAAGCCTCCAGTTGTCATGGAAGAAATCGTTGTTAATCTTTACTCGCGAGAAGCTAGACTTAGATTTTTAAACACTCAATTAAACTTAGTTCTTTTTGAAGAAAAAGACCGCTCTTTGGCCATGAGTTTAAAACCCCATATATTTGATGCTTTAATTGATATTACAGGCAATATGCGTCCCAAAGAACTTAATTCAGTAACAGGTAGAATTTTATTAGAAACAAGGCTGAAAAAAAGAATTAATAAGCTACTCAAAAAGCCCGTTATTAAAAAGATTTTATTTTCAAAATTTATTATTCAATAAGATTTTAAGCTAGTACTCAAAAGTTATTAACCGCCTGACTAAATTGATGATAGAGAAAACTCAAACTTAGTAACGAACCTCTAGGCTGCTTTTAAAAAGGGATTTTATTGAGGCGCTAGTGAGCAGTTATGCTAGAAGTAAATGGTTTCAAATTTGAAATAAGTTTTTCTGTTCAGACATCTAGAAATTATAGATAATTACAAAATTATCGCTTCTGTCTGTGAGTTTGAGTTTTCTCTTCCATCCCCACCGTAGTAGGGCGATTAACAAAAGTTACAAAATAACTTTATTTTGTTTCAGACGGTAAAAAGATAAGCTAAGTTCCTACTCTTCAGAACCAGAATTAACTTTTTCGTAGGATCCTTCACAATCATCTAGATTTTTCATATATTCATCAACTTGAGCTTTAGTAATTTTTCCCTCGGCCAGAAGTCTGTCCATAATTCTAACATCCATCACTTTTTCATCTAATGCTTTAGCTAATTTCATATATCACCTACTTGTCTTTAATTTTTTTGTTTTTCTATCACAATATGTCAAAATTTGTAAAGCCAAATTCACTCAACTCTTGCTATTGCCAAAATTTAGGCTTTTCTGGATCGGCTTTATCTTGCTCTTCAGTTTTAATTAACCGAAAGTTCCCTCGCTTTTTGCGTGCTTGATGCGACTTATGATTTTCCATTATATCTTTAATCCCCAAGCCTCTGGCCTTTAAAGATTGATATTTTAAAAAGATAAAAGCAACGGCCATGGAAACGATATGACCCCATGCAGAATTAAATGCCGTCGAAGTTAAGGCCATAAATAACTCTATCACCGCTAATAATAAGCAAAAATATTTTGCCTTCATTGGAAAGAGGAACATAAACAACATCGTTCGCTCGGCGTAAATAATTCCATAAGCCACTAAAAGGGCCAGGTTTGTCCCTGTAAGGCCAAAAAGTGGTGCTATTCCCATTAATCCACCAGCAAAATAACTAAAAAGAGTAAAAATAACGCCGCAAGAATAAGTAGAGATGGCCAAGAATTTTAGATAAAACCGACTTCCCCATAGTCGCTCAAGCTCACTTCCAATAAACCAAAGAATAAGCCCGTTAAAAACAACCGTCATTAATGATTTATCAATAAAAGGAAAGGTAATTAATTGAAAAATAAGTCCCTTACTTAGTCCAACAGTCGTAAGCCCTAAAATTCCAACTAAACTAGTACCAGCACTCATATAAAGTATCTGAGATAGAATAAAGGTTCCCACATATCCTATAAGAATATACTTATTAATTTTAGTGAGGGGGGGAGCATACATTTGTGTTTGCATAAGCTTACCTTTTATAATTTTTGAGAAATTTCTACTAAGACACCATTCATAGATTTAGGATGAATAAAATTAACTAAACAATTATTCGCCCCTTCAAAAGGCTTTTGCGAAATAAACTTAAAACCCTTAGCTTCAAGGTCATTTTGTTTTTGTAAAACATCTTTAACTCGAAAACATAGATGATGAATTCCTGGGCCTTTTTTAGCAATAAATTTAGCAATATTACTTTCCGGACTAGTAGCCTCTAATAACTCAATATGTGAATTATTATCTATATGACAAAAAGCGGTTTTAACTTTTTGAGACTCTACAACCTCTCTTTCTTTGGAAAAATGAAGTCCTAAATGAGTATAAAGCTCAACCGAATCTTCCAAAGACTCAACAGCAATAGCAATATGATCTAAATGACAATCTTCTAATTCTGGAATCATTTTTTATCACCCTTTAATATTTTTTCACTATATCTATAAATCAATCTATCTTCCGAGGGCCATGATATCAAATTTAATCGCATCTGTTCCATTTTTTTACTTTCTTGTACACGAGCTTTAAGAATCTTCTCAAGCTTATTTTTGGCCACCACTGACATCTGATTTTTAGAGTTCTGAATAAGAAAGTCATCCCTAAAATACTTTGCAAAAGTTTTTTTATCTTGCTTTGACAAAAAATCTAAGTCGTAAGCATAAACTGAGCTTAGAAAAAAAAGGCTCAGAATAGAAATTATGAGTAATTTAACTAAAATAAAATACTTATTCACATGTAGGATTATTCGCAAGATCAACCAATTGGTCAAATGTTATTGCTTCATTGCATCGATTTGGATCACTAGGGTTAAAAACAACATCTGCTGGTTGACAAGGTGGAGTACAAACTCCTACCCCACTTCCATCTGCAGCCGAACACTCTCCAAAAACAGCAACCGTAACACATCTTTTAGCGCAAGTGACACCGCCATAAGGATCTGTACCTGTTTTAACGATAGCACATGTCGTAACTGGATGCTTTGCACACCATTCTTTTGCAACGCAAGACTGCCCAGTTGGCTTAGAACAATAAGAAGGTTGGCTCGAAATCGTATCATGTGGAGCACATCGTCCTGAGGCTTTATTACAACATAATGAGGAACATTGATAATCCGAAGTACATAACTCTCCTGTCGGCTGACTACCATAACTTGGTAAATCATCAACACATTGAGAAACTAATGATTTACTCCAACACCTTTTATTGACACAACAAGAGTCAGATCCACACTGAGCACTTGAGGAACACTGTTGAAAACTTGAAAAGAGAATATCATTATTCTGCTCTGTTTGCAGTGCACTAGGCTTAACCAACTGAAGTTTAACTTCATCTGTAATATCAACAACAGTTATATCACCGTCTGAGTCCTCAGCAATTATTTCAATTGTTGCTGTAACAGAGCAAGAACCTATATGCTCTCCTGTTATTTCATGAACAGTATTGGCCCGTTTATTACAGCCATCCATCCACAAAGACTCCCCATTAGAATTCATTGTTGTTAAAACTTTTTCAGCATCTGCAATAGCACTTCCCATATATTCCGTATTCTTAAGCAGATCAAATTTTGTATACAAAGGAAAAAGTCTTGCAAGATATCCGTATTCTAATTCATAATCATCAACTTTTCCGTTAAGATTATCATCATAAACACCACCAAAAACTCCATAATTACCTTTTATTGCTTCTTCTGAAATCTGCCATTCTTCTTGGTTTAAAGGTCGGTAAGGACCTCTATAATAATAAGTTAATGAGTCAATGACTTGGGTAGACTCAAAGGTTGTAAAAACAGTAGAGGGAGCATAAACATAAGATGTCCCTGTTAACAAAGGATTATCCGGTAAACATCGACCTAAGGCTATTTCATCTGAATCAAGATAATACCCATCGTTACCTACTTGGGTATTAAGCTCATCAGGAATGATAGGAATATCAGGCGTTCCTGCGGTTACAAGTCCCTTATCAACAACTTTTGCAAAAGCATAC
>PAKC01000040.1 GCA_002706205.1 Halobacteriovoraceae bacterium | reverse complement strand
TTTTAAGATCGTCTAAAAGGCCTTGCTCTAGGAACTCAAATTAAATTTTGTATTTATTTGTATACAACTTTTTTTCAACTCTATAGTTTACGTATTCAACACCCTCTATAACAACTTTCTGCTCTGCTATAACTGAAAAACCAAGCTTTTCAAAAAATGGCTTAGCAGTAATGCTTGCATTCGAACAAAGCTTTTCAATCCCTCTCTTTTCAGCAGAAGTCTCTAAAGCATAGTATAGCTTTCTCCCCACACCTTTACCTACTGAATCAAAAGCTACATAGAACCTATCAATATACCCACCATCATCAAGCTCACAAAAGCCTAAATATTTACCATCATCACAACAAACAAAGATTTTCTTTTTATCGAAAGAACTACTCCATCGATCCTTTAACCTTTCTTGACTACCCCACATCTCAACTTGCTCTTTAGAGTAATCGCCAAAATTGATGGTATTTATTGTCAAACAAAAAAGCTTCAATAACTCCTCTTTAGCTTTTTCTGATAAATCATTTGATGCTAACTCTTTAATTTTCACAAACATCCCTTAAATTATTATAGTACTATTCTATTGAGTAAAACATAATATCTGCTATAATACCTATATTATGAACATCTAATCACCTAATATTTTTTATCTTTTATTAAACATTTCTCGTGAGGTGATCATCATGAATACATTCAGACTTAGCTAATTTAATTCTTATTAACATTTAAGTTTGAGGTATTTATGAGATATATCGTGACCATAGTTGTTGGTCTCTTTAGCTTTTTCTATGTTGATTTAAATTTATTTCGTCAAAGGTCACCTGGAAACAATAATAAGGTATCTATTTCAATCGAGGTAAATGACCAAAAAGAAAAGCTAAAACGCAAGAGACAAAATTATAAGAACAAGAAATATAAAAAGAAAATTGTTTATAAAAAACAACACTTCGCTCTTAAGGGAACACATGCCAAAGATAAAAGGTTTAGCAATCAAAAAACACTTAGAAGAATGTATCGAAATTGCTAAATGCTCGAAAACAAAAAAAGTGGATCCCCTAAGTTGACAATTCTCGAGTTGCGACCTTGGCTACGCACCAAACCGTAAACACCTCATTGACATAGAAGACATGTCAATTCCTTCGTAATCATATGTAAGCTCATCACTCTCATCACTTGCCCCAAGAGTATAAAGTAAAGGCAAATAATGTTCTAAGGTAGGAATACTAAGTTTTCCTGCTTGAGAGTTCAGGGCCTCTTTAAAAAGTGGCTCATAATTTTTATTATCTATTTTATTTTTTACCCATTTATCAAACTCAATCGCCCAATCATAAGCTTTTGCATCTGGTTTCCAATTAACTTCCTTTAGATTGTGTACAATATTTCCACTACCCATTATCATCACACCTTGCTCTCTGAGAAATTTTAACTTCTTACCCATTTCAAAATGAAACTCCATTGGTTTCGTTCGATCTAAACTTAATTGGAAAACAGGCACATCTGCATTGGGAAAGATATGCTTTAAAACAGACCAAGTTCCATGATCTAAGCCCCATTTATTTATATCTATTTTAATGTTTGGTTTTTCAATCTCATTCGATACATTTTTTGCTATTTCAGGTGCTCCTGGTGCTGGATATTGCACTTCAAAAAGCTCTTTAGGAAATCCACCAAAATCATGAATTGTTTTAGGTCTTTCCATACCAGTTACAAATACTCCATTTGTTTCCCAGTGAGCTGAAATCATCAAGATTGCTTTTGGCCTTGGCAAGTTTTCACCTAATTGATTTAAACTTTGAGTAAATTTATTTTCCTGAATCGCATTCATAGGGTTACCATGGCCCAAAAATAAAACAGGCATTTTTTTATTATCTGGACTTTCTATACTCATAAACTCTCTACCTAATGCAATTGCTCCTACAGATAGAAGCATTCCAATAATGCTCTCTCTTCTATTTAATTTTCTCAATATTAGCTTCCATGTTTTCTAGAGACTCTAAATGCTCAAGACCATCGGTTATTCTTCCAAGCTTAATAAGCCCTTTTGAGCTAGAGAAGTCTTTATAAAATATGGCCACATCTCCCCATGGTGCGTAATAAGTAACATCGCCTCTAGATGGCTTATAACTTTCGGGAGCATCTTTGGTTGAAAGTTTTTTTGGTGGATAAAAGATTTTTTCATTTGAAGCATAGTCCTCAAACTTCATTTTTAGTGGAAGTTGTTCATACAACGCTTGAGAAGTGGGATTCTCCTCAAGCTCTATTTTTAAAACTTTATTTTCAAATTTTATTTGAATATTCATTTTCTTATTATCCTTTGCCAAAGCAAAAAGTGATGTCATTAAAATTAAAACCAAAAAATTTTTCATACTTTCCTATTTTAAAGTTTTTACAACTTCATTATATTGCTCATGAGATACTTTTTCCATCCATTTTAAACGAGATCGGTTAATTGCTTCTTGAAGTGCGGTATAAGTTATACCTTTATGGGCACAAACTCCGCGCCAATTCTTACCCCCAGGTGGAGTCAAGATCACATCTCCTTTTTTTTAAAGTCACAAATTGTGACTTCAAAGCCTCATCCGTCGACGAATATCGAACGCGGTACTACAATATATAAGATAACCCAACCAAAGAAGAAGTTACTAGTCCAAAACCTCCTAACATGAAGTTAAGAAGCTGAGTACCTCTTAGGGAAATGCTTTTTGGAACAATGTTTCGACTCTTAACAAAGATAAAAGCACACAACAAGCCTAATCCTAACCAATACAAAGCAATACCAACATCACCAAGCTGAAGCTTCGTAATTAAAAGCTGACTAAATGGCAAACTAGCTATTGCAATCAAAGTCATAAAAAAATTATATCTGCTCATTTACTCCCCCTTACCAAGATAATTGTAACATGGAACGATCATAACACTTCCATAAAAATTATCATGTCATCTTAGGGGTCTTGATTTTTAGTTGATTCTCGAACTGGATAAGTACATGAAACAAATAAAATCACTTATTAGACTTTAGTCCTATTTTTCTTCTATCACCATTATGAGTGGGTAGTTTCTCTTCTAAGTTATCCAGTCTTTCAAATACGACTTTGAATAATTGATTCGTCCCCTTCTCGATTGAATCAATTTTCTTTGAGTTGTCTTTCTCTAACATTAGAAAACTTCTGAGCTTAGTAAAGATTCTCATAATTGCGATGTTTACATTAATGGCCCTATCACTATTTAGTATTCCAGAGAGCATTGCTACACCATTTTCAGTAAACATCATTGGCAACGTCCTTCTTTTGTAATTCCAGTCACTTCCTCTATTTGAGGTCACAAATTGTGACCTCAAAACCTCTAACTCCTCAATAGTACATTCAAGCAAGAAATCAGCAGGAAACCTTTTTATATTACGTTTAACTGCTTGGTTTAATACTTTGGTCTCAACCCCATACAATTGAGCCAAGTCACTATCAAGCATTACCTTTTGTCCACGTATTACATAAATCATGTTTTGAATTTGATCTATTTGAATATCCATTATTTCCTCCGCTTTAATTAACAGAGTTTGATAAGACAGTTTTTAGAATAATAAAATTCAGGAGGTCAAAATCAATCAAGTTATTTCAATTATGAAATTCTTTTCTCCATAACCTGAGAAAAACTTTGATTTTTTCTTCCGCTATATGGATTTTTGCCACCAACTTTGAGAAATCCCATTTTATCCCAAAATTCACTTACAGGGTTTGATTCAACATAAGAAAGTCTAACTTTTTTAACACTAAACTTTTCTACAATATACTTTTCTAATAATTCATAAACCTGTTTTCCAAGTCCCTTTCCCTGCATATTTCCCACTAATAAAAGCAATCCAATATAAGCAATCTCATTACTAGGATATCCATTGATTAGATCTATCACTCCAATATTTTTATCGTCTTTAACGACAAGAAAAACATACTTGTTTTCATAGGTAATGCCTGGAGGCAATACCTCTAATGTAGACTTAGCACAATCTTCAGGGACAAAGTTAACACCATCAATATTAAAGATGTAATGAGGTGCATTTTCAAAAACAACCTGCAACTCATCAGTCTGTGAATCATTGATTTTTCTAAGTTCTAATTTCATATGCCAGTTTGGGGTACGTTATTCTCAAACTGTATAGCATGCTGAAATAAAAAAAGCCACGTGGGTTAAACGTGGCTTTTTAAGCGATTCCAAAAGATGGTGCCCCGACATCTCCGGTTATCGAACTGCGATATTAGACTTCTTCGACTTTGATGTGCGTCATTTGACTCAATAAAAAGTTCGATCTAATCTTTATCTTATGAAGTTTGTAACTCTTGCAATGATTTTTCTCCATTATATCCTAGCCCCGCTAGCTAATGCGGCTATAGAAAAACACGTTCAAGATCATCACAAATTTAATAAACATGAACATGTTCATCAACATGGAGCTCATCACCATCATCATGAGGAAAATAATCATAATGATGAAAAACCGACTAAAGATCACGTACATGCATTAATCGAGCTTGACTCGACTTATTTGGTTAATTCCAATGTACTTCCAAAGGTAGAGACTAAAGGAATGTTTTTAATAAGCTTTATCTCGCCCAAGCCAAATGAGCTAAAAATACAACAGACTAAATACTATAGGAAAATTACTTTCTACCCACCACCGGATCAGTTTAGGAGCCTTCCTCTTATAATTTAAATCACTATTTTTCATTTTTTTTGAATTTGATACCCTTTACTTAATTTTAAGGAAAAATAGTGCTTAACAATATAATTAAATTTTCTCTCAATAATAGATTATTAGTAACGGCCTTAGCTGCTTTTATACTTATTTACGGTGCAATTATAGCAATCAACCTTCCTGTTGATGTATTCCCAAATCTAAATAAACCCAAGGTAACTATTATCACCGAAAGTCATGGGTTCGCACCTGAAGAGGTCGAAACCTTGGTTACAATACCTCTTGAAACCGCAATGATAGGAACGACTGGTGTTACAAGAGTAAGATCATCTAGTGGAATGGGTGTTAGTATTATCCATGTTGAATTTGCATGGGGCACTGACCCTTATAGAAACAGACAACTTGTTAATGAAAAAATACAGTCTGTTAAGAATAGATTACCAGAAGATATATCACCGGCTCTCACTCCCATTACATCAATTATGGGTGAAATCCAATTTCTAGGTCTTCAGCAAGACAATTCAAAGAAACTTGATTTATTGGAGTTAAGAACTCTAGCTGATTGGGTTATTAGACCACAGCTACTTTCCATTGCCGGAGTAAGTAATGTGATTGTTATTGGTGGAGGTAAAAAACAATATCAAATAAAGATTAATCCAGAAAAACTTAGATTAAAAAATATTTCTCTTAGCCAGCTTGTAGATAATGTAAAACATTTGAGTGAGAATACCACTGGTGGATTTGTTGATAGAGAGCATAAAGAATTCTTAATCCGAGTTATAGGTCGAGCTACAAACAAAGAGGATTTAGAAAATTCAAATATAGGATTACATCTAGGAAATCCAGTTCTTCTAAAGGATGTGGCCGAAGTTAAAGTGGCAGCAACCCCCAAAAGAGGAGATGGCTCAATTAATGCCGAAGATTCTGTAATTATGACTATTCAAAAACAACCAGAAGCTTCAACCCTTGAAGTTTCTAACAAAATTGATCAGCTCGTCACTAAAATTGAATCACAACTTCCACAAGGTGCAGTCTTAAAAAAAGATTTGTTCAAGCAAAGTCACTTTATTGAAAGTTCTATAAATAATGTAAAAGAAGCACTTCGCGATGGCTCTATCATTGTTGCTATTATTTTATTTCTTTTTCTCTTAAATTTTAGATCAACATTTATCACTCTTACGGCAATTCCCCTATCATTTGCTATCACAGTTATTGTTTTTAAATACTTTGGACTATCGGTTAATACGATGACTCTAGGAGGATTGGCAATAGCAATTGGGGAGCTCGTTGATGATGCCATTGTCGATGTAGAAAATGTTTTTAGAAGACTCAAACAAGCTAAAGCGAAGGGAGAGAACTACAATCCGTTAAAAATCATATATTTTGCTTCAAGTGAAATTAGAAACTCAATTGTCATCTCAACCATCATAGTTATCCTTGTTTTTATTCCTCTATTTTACCTAAGCGGAATAGAGGGAAAACTTTTTATTCCTCTCGGAATTGCTTATATCATTTCTATTGGAGCCAGTTTATTAGTGTCTTTGACTATTACTCCTGTCCTGTGCTCTTATTTACTACCCAAAGCAAAGGTCATTACACATAAAGAAGGAAGACTCATTCAATCTCTTAAAAGATTTGAGCGAAACTTACTACTCAGGATTTTAGATAAGCCTAAGGTCATTATTGGAGCATCTTCTTTACTTTTAATAGGGTCACTTTCTCTTATCCCTCAAATGGGAAGAAACTTTCTACCATCATTCAACGAAGGAACTGCAACCATAGGACTTGCTACTTGGCCTGGTATTTCCCTAGAAGAATCCAATAACATAGGAAGAAAAGCGGAAAAACTTATGCTCTCAATACCAGAAGTAAAAAGTACTGTCAGGCGAACAGGAAGAGCAGAGATGGATGAACATGCTGAAGGTGTTCACTGGAGTGAAATTGATGTTGATTTTCATGAGAAAGGAAGAGATCGTGAAATTGTTTTAAAAGAGTTACGGGAAAAGCTTGCAAGTATTCCTAACACCTATGCAAATATTGGTCAGCCCATAAGCCACAGGCTCGATCATCTACTCTCCGGAGTAAGGGCCCAAATAGCCATAAAAATTATAGGGCCTGACCTCTCAAAACTCAGACGCTATGGAAGACAACTAGAAAAGAAACTAAAAGATATAGAAGGACTCGTCGATCTACAACTTGAGCAACAAGTTCTAACCCCCCAGATCAAAATTCACCTCTACAGAGAAGATGCAGCTAAGTACGGTATTAATATTAGCGATATAGTTCTTCTGCTGGAAGTAGCACTTAATGGTAAATCTGTTGGCAATATAATTGACAATCAAAAGATTTTTGATATTTCTATGCGCTTTAATGAACTATCGAGAAAGGATCTCAATTTACTTCGTGAAACTGCTATCAGAGTTCTTCCTACTGGTCAGGTTATTAGACTTAAAGATGTCGCTTCTGTTTACGAGTCAGAAGGTCCGAATATCATAAATCGAGAAAACGCCCAAAGACGTATTATTGTTCAGGCTAACTCTTCGGGTGTTCCCCTTGATAAACTTGTAAAACAAGTTGAAGAACAAATAAGAACTCTAAATCTTGATAAGGAATATTTCATAAAATTGGGAGGACAATTTGAGAGTGAAAAGAAGGCTAGTAAGCTTATCTTAATCTTAGGTTTTATCTCTCTCGTTGGTATTATAATAGTCCTTTATTGGCACTTTGGTAGCTTAATGATGTGTGCACAGGTATTAACTGCTCTGCCACTAGCTCTCATTGGAAGTATTTTTGCTATTTTTATAACGGAAAAAATTCTCTCAGTTGCTACATTAATTGCTTTTATAACATTATGTGGAATTGCCAGCCGAAATGGAGTTATGATGATTTCTCACTATCTTCATCTCATTAAGCATGAAAACATGTCCTTTAATAAAGAAACAATTATAAAAGGCTCCCAAGAAAGGCTTATACCAGTCCTAATGACCGCACTAACCGCAATTTTTGCACTTATGCCAATACTCTTTTCAAAGGGTGAACCAGGAAAAGAAATCCTTTACCCTGTTGCTGTTGTGATCACTGGTGGGCTATTAAGTTCTACTCTGCTCGACATATTCGTTACTCCAGTTATTTTTTATAATTACGCAAAAAATGCTTGCGAAAAACATATTGCGAAAAAATCAGGAAAGAATCTATGAAATATTTAGTCCTAATCTTATTCATTACAAATTTATGTTGGAGTAAAGACTATACCTACTCTGATCTAGAGGGAACGGCTTTAAAAGCAAATCCTCTCATCATTCAAAAAACGTTAGAGTTAAAAGAGCTAAAATCTCAAATAAATAAAATCCAATCTGATTACTACCCCGAGGTGAAAGTCATAGTGGGACAGGAGAATCGAATAGCTCCAGATGAGACAGAAATAGAGAAAAATAAGAATGTTGCAGAACTTAGAGTTAATTATAATTTGTATCAATTTGGTGCCAGTAAAAAACAACTTAAAGCACTAGAAGAAAACAAAAAGGTTCTTATTAAAAATATTGATTTTACTAAAAAGCAGATTAAAAGAGATCTAAAAAGACTCTTTTTTTCAACCTTGTCTTTAAAAAAGGAATTAAAACTTATTAATGAAGAAATTCTTTACAACAAAACCCTAAAAAAACAAGTAAGTAATAAAAAGAAACAAGGACTCGTAGGAGCTGCTGATACTCTAGAAATAGACATGAGAGAAGCGACATTAAAAAACAGACAAATTAAAATCACAGAAGAATACCAACATGGACTAGATTTAATAAGAAAGATAACACTTATTCCTCACGAGCAGGTTATCTCTCTTCAAGGTGACATACCCCACTCACACTTCGAAATTAACCTTAAAGAGCTTCATTTAGCTGCAAAAAGTAAAAACATTGAGCTTGCCAAGGTAAACTCAGACATTAATTCCCTTTCTTATCAGGCTGATGCTAGCTTTTCCAAAAGACTCCCTAGTCTTAAACTTATGGGCCGTTATGGAAATATGAGAATTGATGAAACTTATACGTCTCAAGATACTCAAGAAGGCCTAGTAGGTTTATATCTTGAAATTCCTCTATTTGATGGAGGCAGAAAGTCTTCAGAGCAAGCAATTCAAGAATCAAGACTAGAGAGATCGAAGCAAAAACTAAGAAAGACGAAACATGATATAGAGATAGACCTTGCTCATAAATTCGAGAAATTTCAAAACATCCATACTCTCTTAGACTTATCTGAGAAGAATCTAGAAAATGCTAAGAGATATTTTAAAAATGTTCTAAGTGAATATAAAAGAGGGGTAAAGAATTCGCTAGACCTAGTCTCAGCGAGAGATAGGTTATACCAATTCCATATCGATGTCATTAAGTACAAAAAAGAATACCAACTAACAAAATTAGATTTAGAAAGAATTTCTGGATTAAACTTATAAGGAGAAAAAAATGAAAATTTTAACCGTACTAACTTTAGTATTATCTTTTAACCTTTTCGCTCATGATGAAGGCCATGGTCCTGCAGTGACGGATGAAAGTATGCAAGGAGGAAAAGTAACAGCAATTATCGACTATAAACAAGTTAATGATGGTAGAAAAGCAGAAATGCTTTACAAAGGTGAACTTGTTATTGAAGGACTTGACGTTAAACTCTTTATCTTTGATAAAAAAATGAAAGAGGTACCTCTTGATCAGTTTTCAAAAATAGTAACTGCTGTACAATTAGAACGTGGAAAACAGTCCAAATTCAAATTAACCTTAGATGAATCAAAAAAGTTCTATTCAGGCAAAAGAGAAAAGAATAAAAGAGTTCCTTATAATATTGATGTGAAAGTCAAAAAAGGAGACAGAACTCTCTTTGGTGCTTTTGACGGGCTTGATAAGTAATTAAAACAAAAAAGCCAGAGTGGGTTAAACTCTGGCTTTAGATATCACAAAAAAAATGGTGCCCCGACGTCTCCGGTTATCGAACTTCGATTCTTGAAATGGACACCTTTATTAGCAAAACTCCAAACTTATACAATCTGAGACAAAAAACTGACTTATGAGAGCAAGCTCACAATCAAAAGGACCTAAAACAGATTTTTTATTCACATGATCAAAAAATCAATAACTTACGTATCTAAAGAATATGTATTTTATTCCGAAAAGTGGGTATACCCATTGCGGGAATACCCATTTTGGGTGTATAATAATATATGACGAGGTATATATGAGCTCAAAATTTGAAAAAATATCAAACATCACCCCTAGGCCAGATAGCCGAGGAAGAATAACTCTAGGCGAACTTGCAAATGGAATCTCTAAGTACGACGTACTTAGAAACGAGGAAACTGGTGAACTCTTGTTAAGACCATTTAAAGAAATTCCTGCAAGAGAGGTATGGCTATACGAAAATCCAGTGGCACTACAAATGGTTCAGCAGGGTTTACAAGACGCAAAGAATGGAGATCTAGTTGAGATCGATCTCGATGCTGATTCATGGGCAGATGAAGAAGATGATCAATGAGTTTCAAGCTTAAGTATACAAATAGAGCATCAGGTGAATATAAGACATTAAAAGAAGCTGCTGAAAAAGCTAAAAAAACAAGAGAAGAATACAATAAAGGTAAGCCAAAGAAACAGCAAAAATTAAAGCAATCAAAGCAAGAAGGCCTTTTTAAACAAGTGAGGAAAGCTTTGCAAAACCTTGGAAGTAACCCTACTCATCCGTCTCTTAACACTCATAAATTTACAAGCATGACCAATCCATTTGATCCGAAAAAAGATGTATTTGAAGCCTACGCTCAAAATCACACACCAGGAGCTTATCGAATTTTTTGGGTATATGGCCCGAATACTGGAGAAATTACAATCATAGCAATCACTCCTCACCCATAAAGTATAGCTCTATATTATTTAGAGATATGGAACCTGACTTCATTAATCAAAACTATGTTTTCACCATTTTCTATCATCTTCGTTTCAATTTTATTAGATACTGAAACAATCTCACTATTACTGTCTACATTTACAAATTTGCTATAATTACTTTCTATTAAATTTACTAATGCCAGGGACATTCCAGATTTAATCATTACTATTTTAGACTTGTCACTCGTTCCATACTTAATTTTTGTGTAAATTTCTTCATCTATAAGCTCATATAAATTGAGAACTTCAATAAATTTCATAATTGTATTTTCTATAAAATCAAACTCATCTTTTATTTTAACAATTGCAAGATTAACCAGCTCAACAGGACCTTTTTCAATGATATCGACCCATCTCTCTCTGTAACTACCCTCTCTAGCAACCTCTCCCCACTTCCCAGCGTATACCCAAGCATGAAGCTTCCCATCATCGTCTTCAACTGCAGTGTCTTTAAGCTCTTTCCAGTACTTCATAAAAAGCCAAATCATTTGCTTAAGAGAGGTATTTTTAATTCTCCAGTCCAAAAGCATCTTATAAAAGTTCCTCGCTCCAACTTCTGTTAAACGAAGAAGAGATCTATGTCTGTCCTCATCATCCTGCTTGATTTTTTTCAAAAACAAAGAAGAGATTAAATCTAATATTTTCATAGAATCATTGAGTTTTTCTCCTCTTGATATCAGAGAATCAATCTCTTTTTGACACTCTTCTTCAACTTCAAAAATCTCTAGCTCAAAAATATTGTTTTTAAAGCAGTTCTTCCCAAACTCAGTTGAAGCAACTTTTATATTAGGATCGCTATATAAGGACTCATCTAAATTATGAACAAAGTCTACATAGTCATCATACTTCTGTTGATTCGACTCATCAATTTCAACATTTTTCAACATAACATTTTCAGGGGAATCTTTTATCTTTCTGTCAACTTTAACAGTTTCGGATAGAAAATTTTTTAGTTTTGTTTTCATTCTCATATATTTGGTTCCGACCAAAAAGATACGAGGCTCTAACAGCTTTAGATCTCCATTTTGATGATTAAAAACTTCGCTGAACCGGCATGCCCTTCCAACTAAATTTTTAAATTGCGAAGGAGAAAGCTTTCTTAATCCTTTTCTATTATCAAGAATAAACATTGCCTCTGCAGGAATATTTACCCCTTCAAGTAATGTAGAGGTCGTTATTATAAATCGCATTTCTTTGATATTCGTATATAAATACTCAATAAACAGTTTAATACTGTCTTGCATTGAACCATGATGGAAGACAACACCTCTTTCAAGGCAATATATTAAGTCATAGTCTTTGTGTGTAAATTCTTTTATATGTTTAATCGCTTCTTTTAGCTCATTGCTTTCAATCTTAGGATATTGTTTAGCTAATTCTTTAGCAAAAAATTGAGCCTTGATTGGTCTATTAAAATAAACAATATTCTTTTTTCTGGACACTTTTGCAACAAATTCTTCATAACCTTTATATGGATTCGCCTTTATTGGAATTTCTCTATCTAAGTATTGATCATAGGCATATATATAGTTTTCACCCTCCAAGTCACAATAGAAGTATCTTTCAGTTTTAAGACTTTCACTTATTTTTAACTCATTATAGTTTTCATCGTCTCCATCTGCTCTAAGATTATCTGGTGTTTTCAAGAATGGGGTTAAATACACTGAGGTTAGATCGTCATTCTTATGTTTCATCATCATTACCGAAACTGCTAATAGGCGACTCCTATCATTGTCGGCTAATAGATTATGAGCTTCATCTACAAATAAATAATCAAACCTTATATCTTCATTTTCTTGTAAAAGTCGTATAAGTCTCTCTTGAGTAAATATACATACTAGCTTTGAAATATCTTGAGGTAGTGGCATTTCAGGATGAGTCATAATATATTTATCAGATTTCTTTTTTAGGATTCTTCTTTTTGTTTGAGCTAGCAATGCTTTCGTCGGAACAAGGATACAAGACGGACCATTCAGTCCAACAACTTCTTCAATTAACTCACTCTTTCCGTAAGAAGTTGGTGCAATAACTGCAAAAGATTCCCCTTTTATAGATAAGTCCAATTTTTCCTTCATATCAGACTGTTGAAAAGTTTCCGTATATTCATTATTTTCGAAATTTCTTAAAAATGAGGATTGAAACATTGAAAAAAAACTATCCTCTTTACCTATAAGTTCAGTTTTGTTTTCTATTAGCCTAACAATTGGGAAGTACCCTAGATTGAATGCAACATCATATAGGGGGGCAAAGTCTCCTTTCTTATTTCCATACAGCACACAAATTCGATACCCTAAGTTTCTAAGATGTTCATCATTTGACCTTAGGAACATTATTGCCATTTTTAACAATACAAAACATCTATCTTGGCTAGGATTCTTTTTAATTAAAAATGTCTCATATACTTTAAAGAAGTCTGTTTTCTTTAGCTTCCTTAGTGTTAGATCATTTTTCAATCTATGCACCTTCCTCAAGCTCGCAATCCGACTCAGAAATAATAAACTCTACTATTTTTTCAAAAGTGTTTTTCTGGATAGCAAACATTAATATATTTTTGAATTTTTTTTCATGTTTATAAGTACTCTTCCATTTGACCAAATTTTTGAAATCTATTTGCTCATCTGTGTCATAAAATACACAAGAACAAAGTACAACATTATAAGTTTCTGATTTTTGATTGGCTGTTAAAGTATTCTTTTGAAATTCGGTTAAGTAATTAACAATTAAATCTTTTGTAATTCCATCCTTTAATGATGTATCCATTCCCTTTAGAGCGTTCCTCCAGAGATTGGTACCGGTACTAGTCAACTTTTCCTGCAAGTCCTTGTTTCCTAGATTAAAAAGGTTTTTAGATTTTTGTGTTGTAGATACGACCGCACCTTTCTCACCGGATTTAACTTCAGTTATCCACAGTTCCTCATCTTCAGGGTGAAATAATACTAAATCATGCCCCTTCTTAATGCCACTTTCTTCCATATTAAAATATGGACTAACCACTTTTAAAGAGGTTAATTTTTCAGGCAAAAGCAAATGACACAATAATTCTCCAATCAAACCAACTTTAGTCGGTGACTTTTTCTTTTCATATCTTTCAATAAAAGTTTTAAGCGTATTTTTATAAGTCAGAAATGCTGAGAATTTCTCTGAGTGGTACTCTCCTTCACAAATTGAAATCAAATTATTTCTAATATGATTTTCAAGCTCTTCACTGAACTCTTCAACCAAGCACATATACATGCCTACAGTGTCGTCTTCAAAGTACCTAACTCCATCCATTACATTACTCACTAATTAATTTATTTTAAGTTGTAATGTCTTTTCGGTATTTTAGAGTTATTTTAAAGCAAAATTATTTTCTCTAGCTTAACTAGATATAGAAGAGAATAATACCAATCTAGCTCTTAAACGTATGAAACCCTGATTCCACATTACCTGTCCAAAGAGCTAAAGAATTGTCGTATTTTTACCGATAGGAAAATTATGCTAGATCAATACAGCTTTGAGCTTGCCCTAGAGAGGGTTGCTGAAAAATTCTACTTTCATGGGGCATCTCAGTTCGGTCGAGTTCGTGGTGGAAACTCGTCAGAGAATGAGAATTACTTTAGAAATGTTGCGACAGACTTAAGAGCACTTCTTAACTGTCAACAAATTATGCTTGCAAAAGGATCGTGTCCTGATTCAGGTGTCTTTGGTGACTTTATGTATAAGAACGAAGAAGAAGTTAGTTGGAACTTAGTAGAAGAAAAGAAAATAATTGTTCTTGAAGTCGAGGGAGTACAAAGACATAGAAGATTCATAGAGGTAAGAGTCGATGAAATTGATCAAATAGTAGAACCGCTAAAAACTGATTCAGGAATTACAATAAACCTTAATAATGTGAATAACTATGGAGAATTTTTTGGAGTTGAATACAAAGCATCTCAAAGTAACTCTGAAACTTCTATTAGCGTTGCTTCCTTTAATTCTACATGTCCAAGTAGAACAAAAACTGCAAATTTAAAAAATGTATTAATGTATCATGGATACAACTCAACTTCTAGAAAGAAGCCTATTGATGGGCATGAAATAAAGGTCTGCAAAGTAACTGTTACTATCAGCTTTGCTATCTACTACTTAATCGTTAATGATAATCCAGAGGGAAGAATATCTGAAATTAAACAGATCTTTGTTTGTGATGGAGGATTTTTTGCACCCGATATGTCTGAAGAAGAAGCTAAGAGCTTATCCAAACAACTTTATCCGAAAGATCTAGGAATTCCTATTAACCTTTATAGAGTTGGGTTAAGATTTAGGCCATTTTTTGAATCCAAAACAATCAGGGCTAATGGCTATGGCCTTTATACCTCATGGGAGCCCAAAATACCTGCTGCAGAAGAAGAAGAAGATAAACAACGAGAGCAACTTCTTGAAGAAGTGATGAAAGTTCAGCAATACTTTGATGATGTTGTAGGTGATCTAGATGAACCTAATGACGAGTCTTCTCCACACGAAGAAGTAGAAGCGAATGATTCAAACCCTGACAACGTAATCTATTTAACTCTAAGAGAAGATAGAATAAAGAAAAGAGCAGCCTAATCTAGACTGCTACTTGCCTATTATAGTGGAATGCATATTTCTTAAAATCTTTAACTTCTGATTTTACTTTAACTTTACCTTCAACAGACTCAATTAATGATTTACCTAATGCTTTCCCCAATCCGCAAGGTACGGCATTTCCTATCTGTCTCCAAACTGATGTGACACTACCATAGAATTCAAAATTTGAAGGAAATGACTGAAGACTTGCTGCCTCCCTAGGTGTTAGGTATCTATCTTCTGTTGGGTGATAGTACATAGTTCTTGAGGTTAATATTGTAAATGAAGGTGATTTTCTATCTAGCCTTTGTAATTTAGTTTGTCTAAATCGCCCCTCTGCTAACTTATCCCAATTAACGTCATATCTAAGTCTTTTTGGAAGGAATGCATCTTCATCTCTTTTGTAGCGAATACCACAACCTTCTGGAATATGAGATAAACGTTTTCTATCTAACTCATTCTTTATTTGAGCAGTTGATACTTCATTATAGGAAGCAGTTTTAGAGATTCCTTTAAGTGCATCTCCAACAGTCATAACTTTAGCCTTTCCTCTTTCTCCATGAGTCGGTATAGGAAATGAAAACGATAGACCTTTTTTCACACCAACAATAATAGTTCTTCGCCTTCTTTCAGGAACACCATACTCATCTGCAGAGAGAACACGTGCATCTAACTCATAACCAAGTTTTTCAAAAATAGAAAGAATTTGCTTTAAAACAAGTTTATTTTTTTGAGCTAGAAGTCCAGTTACATTTTCAATTAGAATCCCTCTCGGATTTAATTGTTTAACAATTCTAACAAACTCCATAAACAGATAATTCCTAGGATCATCAGAGTTGCCTCTTCCGACTGTAGAAAATCCCTGACATGGTGGTCCCCCAACAACGAAATCTATCTTGTTAGACCCAATAAGTTCTTTCAGTCTTTTATTGGTTAACTCTCCAACATCACCACAAAATGTTTCTGCATGTTTGTGGTTAAGCTTAAATGACTCTATGGCGTCTTTGTTAAAATCAATGCCAAGCAAACATTTCATTCCTGCTTGCTCTAGACCATATGAAAGACCACCACAACCTGAAAATACATCTACAAAAGTATATTTTTTTCTCATAGTGTTATTATCTATTCATTTGATATTATTAACCAGTAAGCAAAATATTCGGCCTTTACATGATTTTACAAAAATAACCCCAAATAACCGACCCTACCCCTCGGAAATGATATTCATATTAATACAACAATCCACCACAACCGATTAGTTAGTGATGAAGAAAAAATGGACTAAAGAGAAATTAGCAAAAGAAGCCAAGAAATATACAACTAGGAGTGAGTTTAAAAATTCATCCCCTTCGGCTTATGTCATTGCAAGAAAAAGTGGTTTGTTAGATAAAGTCTGCTCTCACATGCCTAGACCTAAAATTAATAAAAAGAATCATTGGACTAAAGAACGAATATTAAAAGAAGCCAAGAAATACTCGACCAAAAAGGAATTTAACGAAAAATGTAGTGCCGCTTATAGTGCAGCTGGGAAATTAAAAATTCGCGATGAAGCTTGTGCACATATGGACTCAAACCTCTGGACAAAAGAGACAATGTATGAAAGCAGCATCGCCTAATAGTTGTAACCTATTTGGACGTTAACTAGGAATTACCTTGTATGCGT
>PAKC01000039.1 GCA_002706205.1 Halobacteriovoraceae bacterium | reverse complement strand
CAGGATGCTTTAAAATATTTCTATAGTCTTGTTTTAGATTTTCTGAAGGGTAAATCCTTACGACAAAGGTATTTACTTTTTTTTGAAGATGATAAAAAAAGCCCGGAACCTCATCTAAAGAATAATCTGTTTCATGAGAAAAGAACTGTGACAAAAAATTCTTGTTTTTTGCTTTTTGGGCGTCTTTAAAAGTCTCTTGAACTAAAAAACTAATGTCATCAAACATTGATTTAACATCCTTGTTACCACAAAGCAGGTATCAACTGCAAAATGATCAATACAACAACTGGGCTAAAATCAAAAGGGAGATCGGGTGGTAAAATTTTTCTCACAGGATTTAAAGAATAACCTGCAAGCTTATTAACCATCCTGGCCCATTGATAATGTTGGTATTGAGGCATATAGCTTAAGATGACATCTGCCAATACAATCCATGTATATATGTTTATAAGAAATCTTATCATACCCTAATATGATAAAAATATTTCTCTAGCTTGGCAAATTATAGCTTATAATTTGCCAAATAACTGGCCAGCGTCAATAAACCAATGCTGATCCAAAATGATTTTACAGCATATTCTGGAAATCTTTTTACAATAACATGACCAAATACACCTACAATAAGCCAAATAACCATTTTAATGTTAAGCCATAATGGCCACTCACCAGGTGCTGCGAATTTTTTCAATCCCATACCACCAACAAGAATTACTAACAGCATAATCCCCGTGATAATTTTATTTTTCTTATTATTTCCTGCACCATAAGCGGCTACAGCGTATAATGAGAAAAAAACAACAATCGAAATAACATGTAACATTTTGTAAAATTGATAACTCATAACAAATCCTTATTTTAAATTTCCTCTAAAACCCTTTTAAATAAGTCCCAAAACTTCTCTACACTGGGAATATAAACCCTTTCATCTGGTGAATGTGCTCCTGTAATGGTTGGACCAAAAGACACAACATCGATTTCACCAATTTTATCTCGCAATATCCCACATTCTAGTCCAGCATGGATCGCAGTCACCTCAGGCTCATTATTATATATTTTCTTGTAAACGTCCTTAACCAAATCTAAGACAGAGTTTTCTCTCACAGGCTTCCAACTAGGATACTCTGAATGTTTTTCAACTTTCATCTCAAAAACTTCTCCTAAACTTCTTACTTTTTGCTCTAATGACTCAACTTCATTGCGATCAAAAAATCTTAAGGAAGATTGAGTGTAGACTTGACCTCTTATACATAAAAACTTAGCAAAATTATTGCTCATACTTACTAATGAATTATCATTTAAATCATAAGCATGTGCGCCATGGGGGAATAAGATCAGATAAGAAATCAAGCGAGCTTGATCTTCCTTCTTCAGAACTTTTTCGTTTGGGGGAGGATCTAACTGGGTCAAATCAATTTCTAAACTTTTATCTGTCTGTGGCAAATAACTTAACCACTTTTGCTTAAGTTCATTTGAAAGATTTATGACTTTATTCTCATCTGATTGCCTTAACTTTAAATTTACAAAAGCCTCTCTAGGAATAATATTATGAGCTCGTCCACCTCGAATTTCTATAATCTCAAAATCCAAAGCCTCTTGCATTGAAGCCAGAAGTTCAGCTAAAAACTTTAAGGCATTTCCACGCTGCTGATGAATATCGACACCAGAATGTCCACCCAAGAACCCTTTTACATCCAATCGATAGGTTAAAAAGCCTTCTGTTGCCTCTACAAGGCCATATTCACGAATTAATTCGTAGTCAATACCTCCAGCGCAACCTATATATAAACTTCCCCACTCCTCAGTATCCAAATTCAACATTTTTTTACCAGTTAAATATTTACTTTCTAAGCCTAAGGCACCATTTAATCCAGTCTCCTCATCTACAGTAAATAATAGTTCCAAAGGTGGATGCTTCATTTTCTGCTCAAATAATACGGCAAGAGCTGCAGCACAACCAATACCGTTATCTGCTCCAAGCGTTGTCCCCACCGCCTTTAACCACTCTCCATCAACTTCTAAAGATAAAGGATCATTTAAGAAGTCAATTTCATGGCCCTTGGTAGCATCCGTAACCATATCAATATGATTTTGTATAATAACTGGAGGATCATTCTCACGCCCATTTTTTCCAGGAACATAAAGAATTACATTATTAGCTTGATCAACAACATAGTTTAAATTGAAGTCATTAGCTAATTTTTTTAAATATTCAATGGCCTTAGTCTCATGTTTACTAGGTCTTGGTATTTGCGTTAACTGAAAAAAGATTTCCCATAAATTCTTTGGGCTCTGAGGATAATTTTGTGGTCTCATACAAGCTCCCTATTCATTCTTTTACCCAAGATAATAGAATTCTTTAAGCCATACTACAAGTGCTTTCAAAATGATCATTTCTTAGATATTATAATGCTTATGTATAAAATGATCTTCCTCTTTTTTACTCTTTCTATGCTTAATAGTTGCTCTTTATTTTCTAAAAGATCTCAAGAAAGGAAGCTCCAAACTAAAATCTTACAAGAGTTATCTGCAAAATCCCATACATTTGCGGCTTGTGTACGCAAGCACCAACTTTTTAAACATTTTAACCAAAAAAGATTGAAAATCTCATTGTACTTAACTTTGACTCAAGAAGGTAAGGTTGAAAGTTTTAATTTAGATAATAAAAACTATCCTCAGCATTTCAATGAATGTCTTTTTAACATTATAAGTCTAATCGAATTCCCTCATTTTGATTATCATCAGAACATCGAACTCGAGCAACCATTTATTTTTTCTCAAAAATAAAAATATCTTTAGCCTCAAAAATTAAGTCTAAGCTAAAACGTTCACCCATCCACCGAATTGTTTTAGGAGACACAAAGTTAATATGTGTTTCATCAAATGTATAAGACCATTGTTGAAGCTTTCTCTCTGAATAAAGTATACCTGTACTAAAAGCAAGAGCACCACCAGGATTCAAAATTTTTAACAGCAAATCAAATTCATCTCTTGGTCGATTCATATGTTCAAAGACTTCACTTAATATAATAAAGTCATATTTATTATCAAAAACAGACTGATGATTTGCAAAATGTGGGTCAAAGCCAAAAACATTCTCGTAACCATCATCATGCATTATCTCTTGCAACATTGGATATGGACCTTGTCCATAATCTAAGCCCCTTGCGGATTTTGGAAAAATTTTCTCAATTGGATTAATAATACGTCTTAGGAATTTTTCATATCCCTTTGTGCGTAAATGATTTTGATGCTCTTGATAGCGTTCTTTTTCACTAGTAAAACTCAAAAGATCACTTCTATTAACAAAGGTTAAGCCACACTCGCAGCAGCTCAAAAACTCTCTGTTTCTATGTAATGCTTGATAAAAAATATGTTCAGTGTTTTTTTGAAGACATAACGGACATTTAGAGGGCATTTTTATCTGCTCGAATCCATCCCGTTATAGCTAGCTTTATTGCCCTTTCAACTGGGATATCAACCTCAACAACAGCACTTCTGGGCATAATTGCTGTAAAACCTCCCAGCATATAGCTCATAGGAATATAAACTGCAATAGTATCATTCGCAACTGTATTAGATGGAAGATCATCAAACTCTTCCCTCGTCACCAAACCAATAGTTCTAAACCCTAATTTTTCAAAATCCACCATAACGACTTTTTTCATTTGGTTCTGAGCATTTCCTCCAAAAAGGGACATCAAATCTCGCAAAGGACTATAAATGGCCTTAAAAAATGGAACTTTTTCAAATTGAAAAATAAAGAATCGTATCACACTACCGGTGATAAAATTGCTAACTAAAATACCCACAACAATCATCAAGACGACAGTCACCAAAATACCAAGACCAGGAATATAATAATGAGCGCCTATCAAACCTTTAATAAAATTACCAAAAAGACTTTCAGCTTTATTTAATATCACTAAAACCAAATAAATCGTTAGAGTTACTGGCAAAACGACAATTATTCCTTTCCAAAATAATCTGTTAATTAACCCCATACTTTCTCCTGACATAATGGTTTAACTCAAATAGCTTAGTCAAAAACTAGGGAAAAAAAAAGGGCCTTTTTCAGGCCCCTTAAATTATAAGCTAGAATTTAATCTTACTTACTTCTTTTTAGCAACTTTTTTTGTTGTCTTCTTCTTTGTAGCTTTCTTTTTAGTAGCTTTCTTCTTTGTTGCTTTTTTAGCTACTTTTTTCTTAGTGGCTTTTTTCTTTGTAGCCTTCTTTTTAGTTGCTTTTTTCTTAGCAGCTTTCTTCTTTGTGGCTTTTTTCTTTGTAGCCTTCTTCTTAGTTGCTTTTTTCTTAGCTACTTTTTTCTTTGTAGCCTTCTTCTTAGCAGCTTTTTTCTTAGTTGCTTTTTTCTTAGCTACTTTTTTCTTTGTAGCTTTTTTTGCTACTTTTTTCTTCGTAGCTTTTTTCTTAGTAGCTTTCTTTTTAGTTGCTTTTTTCTTAGCTACTTTTTTCTTTGTAGCTTTCTTAGCTACTTTTTTCTTCGTAGCTTTTTTTGCTACTTTTTTCTTTGTTGCTTTTTTCGCAGCCATAAATTTCCTCCCAGAAATAAATGTTTTTTTATACAATCCATTTTAGGATAATCAGTTTTTTATTTTAACGCAAATAAAAAATATAAATTTTGTTTTTATTTCGGATTATTTAAAAAAAGACTTAAGTCTTTTTTTAAACTGTCGACTGGGAGGAAACTATAAAAAAAGCCAAGGTTACTACTAGGAGGTCATCTTGGCTTTTTTTACATCAGTTTTTTTTTATTTTCATTTAAAGGCTGAAAGGCATTTTTTACTTTAAACTTACTAAGAAATTTCTTCCACTTTTTCCTTAACAAATTCAAACTTAACCTTATTATCGACAAGTTTTGCGATAACTTTGCCACCATTTTCCAATTTTCCAAAAAGAACTTCATTGGCCAGTGGTTTACGAAGCTGATCATCAATAAGCCTTCCTATAGGGCGTGCACCCATTTTTGGATCATAACCATTTTTAATAAACCAGCTCACTAAATCATCACTCACTTCAATATAGACAGATTTTTCTGCCAATTGGCTCTCAAGTTCAATAATAAATTTTTCAACAATACTTTTGATATTTTCTTCACTTAAATGATTAAAATTAATAATTGCATCTAAACGGTTACGAAATTCAGGTGAAAAGTAATTTTTCAAGGCTTGATCTCTTTTGGCCGTATTTAGCTTTTTACCGCCTCCTAAGCCAATACTACCTGATTCTAACTCTGTTGCACCTGCATTTGATGTCATTATGAGGATAACATTTCTAAAATCGGTCGTTTTGCCATTAGAGTCAGTTAATTTCCCATGGTCCATAACCTGAAGAAGAATATTAAAAACATCTGGATGTGCTTTTTCAATTTCATCTAATAATAATACTGAATAAGGATTTTTGTTAATTTTATCTGTAAGAATCCCACCTTCATCAAAGCCAACATATCCAGGAGGAGCTCCAATAAGCTTACTTACAGCATGTTTCTCCATATATTCTGACATATCAATTCTTTCAAAATTAATTCCCATTGTAAGGGCCAATTGTTTTGCCAACTCAGTTTTCCCGACCCCTGTTGGACCCGCAAAAAGAAAGTTTGATATAGGCTTTTGATCATTTCCAAGCCCTGAACGAGATAAAATGATTGCGTTTGAAACTTTTTGGACGGCTTCATCCTGACCAAAAATAAGAAGTTTTAAATCTCGAGCCAAGTTTTTAAGGCGGTCTTTTTCGTTAACAGAAATACTTTTTTGAGGAATTCTCGCAATTTTAGCAACAATATACTCTATATCACTCAGTTTAACATCAACCCTATCCTGCTCATCTTGATCATTTTCAGCATTTTTAATTCTTAAATACGCACCAACTTCATCAATGACATCAATCGCTTTATCCGGAAGCTTTCTATCTGTAATATGCTTATTGGCCAATTTCACGGCATTTTCCAAAACTTCCTTTGAATAAGTTACATTGTGATGCTCTTCAAATTTAGTTTTTAATCCATCTAATATCTTAATTGTATCTGATGTCGAAGGTTCAATAATATCAATTTTTTGAAAACGTCTTGTTAAAGCCTGATCTTTTTCAAAAAACTTTCGAAACTCATCATATGTCGTTGAACCCATACAACGAATTAAACCTCTACTTAAAGCTGGTTTAAGTAAGTTTGATGCATCCATGCTTCCAGCATTCGTCGATCCAGCACCAATAATATTGTGAATTTCATCTATAAATAAAATACACCCATGCTTTTCATTTTTCTCTTCCACTGCCTTTAAAACTGACTTTAATCTTTCTTCAAAGTCACCTCTAAATTTAGTTCCCGCTAGCAAAGAGGCCATATCAAGACTAAAAATCTCCAAAGACTCAATAATCTTTGGAACTTTCTTTTGTACTATCATTTGTGCTAATCCCTCAGCGATTGCTGTTTTTCCAACACCGGCATCTCCAACTAAAATAGGATTATTCTTACGTCTTCTACATAAAACCTGAATGACTCGCTGTAATTCTTCATCTCTACCAATAATAGGATCAAGTTTATTATTTCGCGCTAATTCATTTAAATTCGTTGTAAATTCATCTAAAACCCTTACTTCTTGGGCTTCGCCATTTAAAGGGTCAGCTCCAGCTGCTGGTTTTTCACCTTTATAAGTTGAACCACTGTTTGGACTATCAACTGTATGGGCTATTTTATCTACGAGTTTAAATCTCTCTAAGCCATTTTTTTGCAGAAAAAACACTGTATGACTATTTTTTGCTGAGAACATAGCGACCAACAAATGAACAGGAAGAATAGAGTTTTTGCCCGAGCTTTGTACATGTAAAGCAGCTCTTTGTATAACCCTTTGTAATGAAAGACTTATTTCTGGCTGATAATAGATACCACTCTGATTGGCCATCTTTTTCATTTCTTCATTATCAAATTGTTCTTTGGATAATTCTTCAATCTCTTCGTCAGTTAAAATACTATAATTATCAGAATTACTTACAAAATCTTTCAAATCTGACTCTAAAGACTCTAAATTCCCACCACAATTACGTATCAGCTCCGTAATTTTCGGGTCCGTTAATAAGGCCAGCAAAACGTTTTCAAGGGTTAAAAACTCATGTTTTAACTCATTTGCCCTTCTGATTGCCTTATTTAATAAAATTTCTAGTTGTGCACTAATCATATTATCACCTCACATAAATAATATGGTGCTTTTTTTATCAATCGCAAGGTTCAACCGAACTTTTAAGTGGATGACCTTTTCCGCGGGAATATCTATTAACTTTAGCTGACTTAGACTCTGCTACCTCAAAAGTATATATACCGCACAGTCCAACTCCATCATGATGGACTTTTAGCATTATACCATGGGCTTCATCATAGTTTTTACTAAAAAACTTCATTAAAACGTGAATAACGAACTCCATCGTCGTATAATCATCATTATGTAAAAGCACCTTATACATTTTAGGCTGTTTTAACTCTGTTTTATCAGCAACCGCAATTCCCGGATCTTCTGAGCCATTATCTGTATCTGACATAAACTTTATATTTAACATTTGTTACCTTTCATTTTCTCTTTACTGCAATTATAATTTTTTATATGAAAACATCCTCACCCATTGTAAACCGACTTAAAAAAAACCTCAAAGCCCGTAAATCTATCATAAATAAAAATAAGCTTACTGCCTACAGGCTTTATGAAAAAGATATTCCTGAGTACCCTTATATCATAGATATTTATAACGAATTCGCTCTCATTTATGAAAAAGGCAAAAAGATAAATTATCAAAATGAACACGAAAGTCAAATTCGAATGCAACACCAAGAAGATATCATCTTGGCCTTACAAGAAGTTATGCATATTGAAAAAAAGAATATCATCTTTAAAGAAAGAAAAAGGCAAAAAGGTAAAGAGCAATACAAGAAACTTCAAAAGAAAAGCGATAATATTGTTATCTCTGAAAATTCAATAAAATATTATATTAATCTTTATGACTATCTTGATACTGGTTTGTTCCTAGATCACAGACCCCTTCGACAAATAATCAAAGAAATAGCAAAGAATAAAAACATTCTAAATCTCTTTGCATACACCGGAAGTCTTTCAGTTGCCGCCGCTATTGGAGGTGCGAAGTCAGTAACAACAATTGATATGTCTAAGACTTACCTTGATTGGGCCCAAGATAATTTTCAATTAAACAGTTTATCCTCCTCCAATTATCATTTTATCCAAGCTGATATCCTTAACTATATTAATCAATTATCACATAAATTTGATATTATTATTTTAGATCCCCCTAGCTTTTCTAACTCTAAAAGAATGGAAAAAAGTTTTAATGTCCAAGATGATCACCCTATTTTAATCCAAAAACTTATGAATCACCTCGGCCCTAATGGAATTTTATATTTTTCTAATAATTTTCGAAAATTTAAACTAGACCCTAAGATAATTGAAGACTACCAAGTTCAAGATATGAGTTTAGCAACAATACCCAAAGACTTTAGAGATCTTAAAATTCATTATTGCTATAAAATTACTCATAAATAAAAAAAGCCTTTAACTGACCTATTACGGTGGGGATATAAGAGAAAACTCAAACTCACAGACAGAAGCTGTTATGATGTAACTATTCTAAATTTCTAGATGTCTGAACATAAAAGCTTATTTCAAATTTTAAATTATTGACTTCGAACATATCTGCTTACTAGCGCCTCAAGGAAAACCCTTTTCAAAAGCGCTCTAGAGGCTCGTTGCTTAGTTTGAGTTTTCTCTATCATCAACTTGGTAGGTAAATAAAAAAAAGCCTTGAGTGGGGAACATCTCAAGGCCTTTTTATTCACTTATCTCAATTGGGGGAACAACAAAAGATAAGGATACTTTTTTTATTCATTAGTAGCTGAGCTTGTGTTTCCATCTATAATCATATCTTCGGAAAATCCCTGAAAACCTTCTTCTTTTGATATATTTCTAGCAGAATCATCTTCAATAAGATTCCCACCTAAATCAAATGTACATTCGACATCAACATCCGCAGTCATATCCTCTAAAGGAGCCTTTCTCAAAGTTTCCTGATTTACCTCTTCACTTAAGAAACCTAAAATACCATCTCCAGGTAACAAACGATATTGATAAGGAACTTCTAACGATTTAGAAAAACGAACTCTTTCGTCACCACTAAAGCTTATAATCGATGGTCCTTTATCCAATACGACTCCATCAGACCCTTTGATTCTCACCACAAGCTCATAAGAATTCATTGAAAGCGGGCTTCCATATGAAAAGCGTCTAAAAGGCTGTTTACCATGATAAGAAATCTGAATATTGATTTCTCCATTAACTGGAAGCTCTGCTCTTGCGACTCCTTCATCCTGAATAAGGTCTAAGGAAATGGTATCGTCTTTAAAGACGACAGCTTGATAATGTTTATATTTTCTTGGATCACGAGCATAAGGAACAATTTGTTTAACTTTTTGTTGAAACCTTTTTGTTTGTCCCTTAGAAATAATGAAATTCCTATAAGAAACCTCACTTGTCTCTAAAGAAGCTATTTTTGTATCTTGCTCATTAGTAAAAAGACTTGATTTCACATCATTGCCACTTAAAAGTAAATGACATGAGCCTACAATATAATCCTCAGCGCTAACATAAGTTGAGCTCATGAGAACAAATGCTGAAAACAAAATTTTAAAAACCTTCATCTCTCCTCCCAAATCAAATTGATAATTGGTAGACATTAACTAAAGCAATAAAAAGGCCAAAAGTTTATATATATTTTCGTATAGTTAGCGCATGAAAGATGAACATACAATGATGAGGTGTTTAAAAGATAGACATTCTCACTTATAATTTACCAATGAATAAGATCAAGCGAATCACTAAGGCTTCTGACTGCTACGACCTCCATATTATGTGGTCTATCCACAATAAATGCAATTACCATTGTTCATATTGTCCCGAAGACCTAAACAGTGGCGATTGGCAGTGGCTAAATCTTGCCAAACTCAAAACCTTTATTGATAGAATTGAAGAACATTATGTACAAAAGTTGGGTTTCAAGAATATTATTTTCTCTTTTACAGGAGGTGAGCCCACTCTGTGGAGAGACTTTAAACCTTTTATCAAATATATTGAACAAAAAAACTTTCGCTGTGGATTGACCACTAATGGAAGTGTGTCTACTCATTTTTGGAAAAATACGGCAGAGGCATTCGATTATATATGCCTTTCATTTCATCCAGAAAGTGCTGATATTGACCGGTTTCTTGCAACTTATAAATTTTTGCATGACACACCCAATATTATCTTACCAACAGTTAGAGTGATGATGCATCCGAAAAAAGAACTTTGGGACAAAAGTCTAAAACTCATCAACCAACTCAAAAAATTTGAGAATTGGTCTTATGAATGCGTACATATACTTGATGACTATGGAAATAATTCTCATAAAATAAAATATGCTGATCCAGAACAGGATACTTTTATCAACAATAATTCATTAGTCAAACAAACTCTAAATGAGCAATTATTTAAAATACCTAAAAATGATTTTTACTACAATGTTCAAGACTCTCAAGGAGAAAAATATCCTCTTAATGCAAATCAACTTATTAACACAGAACAAGCAAAGTTTAAGGGATGGAAATGTGCTATCGGACTAGAGCAGTTATTCGTCCATTATACAGGTGTCGTACGAAACTCAGGCTGTGACTCCTCAAAAAAGCTAGGATCGATTCTCTATCCTGAACAAATACGCTTCCCTAGCTCAGCTGTGACTTGTCAGGCAAAGTCTTGTCTATGTCCTACAGATATTCGAATTACCAAGGTCGCTCCTGAGCAAAAGATGCCCTACTCCCTAAAAGATCCAGAAGAAAACATAACTGCCATTGGAAGCAGTACTTACAGTCCCTTCTCGTTTCGATGCTTACTTACAATTTCAGGAAAAACTTTTAAAGAATTACCTATACAAGATTATATTTCTAAGTTTAATCAATATATTCAATTTATTTGTCAGCAAAAGAATATTTCTGCAGAAAGTATTTGTACCTATATTTATATCCCAGATGATGCTAATTTTGATGATCAAGAAAAACTCTTCTCACAACTGAGGAAAATTCAAACCTTTAAATGTTTAAACACTCATTTTTCCAATATAAATGAAACTCTCCATAAGCTTCTTTTTGAAAGCTTTGATTTTATTAACTCTGATATAAAATCTGTCTACGAACTTACTAGTGCAGCGAAGCTACTTAGTCACTACAGCAACCCCACTTTCAATCGCTTAAGGCTCAATCTTTTTCACTCTGAAGGTAGTGAAGCAAGATTTTACCAAATCTTAACCTTTCTGTTAAAAACTTCCTCCTATTTTGAATTTGATTTTTCAAATATCCCCCAAGAAAGTTTACTTTATAAGTTTATAGATAAAAATGAATCGGCCCTTTTAAATTCTTTTGGAGCAAATAACTCCGAATATTACTTACGGGTCAACCGAAAAAACGACTTTGCCTTCAACGAAATGATTTGTTACGACAGTCACCAATTTTCTTCATTTAAAGCTGAAAATTATAAACATGAAGTTTTTAATTTTAAAGACTGGTATTGCGAGCTAGGTAATTCTTTTCAATTTATCGATTTTGATGGGCAAATTTTCACTTCCTTCTGTGGGCAAAAAAAAGCCTTAGGTTCATTAATAAATTTTGAAGACATAATCTTTCCCTCTGGAGATTTTTGTCACCAAAACACTTGTATCAATCCTCTGGACCAAATGATTCCAAAAAAAAGGAGGTCCGAAGACCTCCTCTAATAATATTGAATTTTTTATTTCAAAATTATTCTTTAACGTTAAAACCTTTAAGTTTTTCAGCTAAAGCTGAAGTTGATGAACCTTCATCATGCTTATAAGAACCAAGGTCTGCATTTTCAGCATTCTTTTTAGATAAAGCAATTTTCTTTTCGGCTTTATCAATAGACATAACTCTTGATTTCACACTTTCACCAACTTTGACAACATCTTCAGGCTTTTCAACTCTTTCCTCAGAAAGTTCAGAAATATGAATCAACCCTTCAATTCCTGTTTCAAGCTCAACAAAAGCACCAAAGTCTGTAACTCTCATAACTTCGCCTTCAACTACTGAACCGACAGGAAGTCTTTCTTCAATTCTCTTCCAAGGATCTTCTTCCAATTGCTTAATCCCAAGACAGAACTTAGAGTTATCAGCATCAACAGTTAAAACAGCCGCTTTTACTGTATCACCTACTTTAAATTCATTTGCAGGATTAACATTTTTCTTTGTCCAAGAGACATCTGAAACGTGAATAAGAGCATCAACATCTTCACCAAGGTCAATAAAAACACCAAAGTCAACAATGGCCTTAACTTTTCCTTCAACTTCTTTCCCAACTGGGTATTTTTCAGCTAAAGCATTCCAAGGATTGTCTTGTAATTGCTTAAGTCCAAGAGAAATTCTTTTGTTTTCAACATCAACCTCAAGTACTTGTGCCTCAAGTGTATCACCAACATTATAACCCTTAATAGGCCCTTTTGGATTTGTCCAAGAAACTTCTGAAACGTGAACAAGTCCTTCGATTCCATCATTAAGTTCTACGAAAATTCCATAATCTTTAACAGAAACAATTTCTCCAGTAACTTTAGTTCCTGGTAAGTAATTGTCCTTAGCTGTTTCCCAAGGATTAGGTTGAACTTGCTTAAGACCAAGAGAAACTCTCTCTTTTGAAGAATCATACTTTAAAATCTTTACATTGATTTCATCACCAACTGCAAGAAGATTTGATGGATGTTTAACTCTTCCCCAAGACATATCAGTAATGTGAAGAAGTCCATCAACACCACCAAGATCAATAAAAGCACCATAGTCTGTAATATTTTTTACAATACCTTTAACGACCATTCCTTCTTGAATTTGTCCAAGAGTTTCATCTCTAAGCTTTCCTCTTTCTTCAGCAAGAATAGCTCTTCTAGAAAGAACGATATTTCCACGTTTCTTATTAAACTTAATGACCTTAAATTCCATCGTTTTACCAATGTACTTATCAAGATTTTTTGTCGGTCTAATATCAATTTGAGAACCTGGTAAGAAAGCCTTGACTCCAATATCAACAGATAAACCACCTTTAACTTTTGCAATCACAGTACCTTGTACCGGATCACCTTTTTCACAAGCTTCAGAGATTTTATCCCATGCTTTCAAGATTTCAGCTTTATCCTTAGATAAAACTAAATTACCAAGATGAGACTCAAGCTTTTCTAAATAAACTTCAATTTCATCTCCCTCTTTTACTTTTAAGCTTCCGTCATAGTTTCTAAATTCTTTAGCAAAAACTAATCCTTCTTGCTTGTAACCGATATCTACAGTTACAAAATCATCAGTAACCGAGATAACTTTTCCTGTGTAGCATTCACCTTCTACAAAGTTTCCTGCTTTTGACTCGCTCAGAAGTTGTTCAAACTCTGTGCTTTCCTTTTTCTGTGCGGGAGTATCCTCTAGATCTCCTGCGAATTCTTTTGCCCATGCTGGGATTTCTGTTGTTGTTGACATAATAGTGTCCACCTTTAAATTTCAATAACTCCGCTTCTGCGGAGGGTTTTCAAACAAAGTCTGAAGAGGGTTTTTTATAATCTTTTCAGTGATTTATGTCAACAAGATGACGATTATTTATCTGCAGCAATCCTTCTTTTAGAAAAAGCTTTTTCATAAAATCGCTGCAGCTGCTCTGCGTAATAGTCTAATCCATGATATTGTTGGATTTTTTCGGATGAGTCGGCCAAAGAAGACCTATAGACATTATAATTATTAATAATTTTCTCTAATTTTGTCTTGGCCTCTCTAATATCACCTTGATAATACGACTCCCCTACCCAAGGAAGCCTAAATAATAGGTTTTGTCGCATAGAGGTTCTTGGAAAAAGGACCGGAATCTCATTCATAATACAGACAATTTCATAATCATTTAACGGTTCATCAAAGGCGGTTCCCCAAAAAACATCTAAATTTTTAAGTAAATAAGATTTTTCTTCTAGGCTTAACAGAAAGATATCTCCTTCATAAAACTCATAATCAAACTCAGTTAAAAATTTCTTAAATCTATCTTTTTGATAAATTCTAGGACCTAAAAAAATATTCAATTCTAAAGCTCCTAAAGTATCTGCATGGGACTTTTTTAACACACGAAAGGTACGAATAACATACCGCAATCTCTTAAGTTCGTTGAGATCATTAATAATACACCCCAACGTTTGAACTTCCTCTTTGCGTGCAGCTTTTTTTAAGACCTCTAAGCCTCCTCCCAAAGTCACTATTTTTCTTGAATGGACAGGAAAAGTCTCTTCCACAAATTCCTTTATTTCATCTGATAAAGTAAAAATATAATCCACTCTGCGCAAAAGCCATTTGGCAAAAAGATTTTGATAAAATGAATTCACATTTTGATTGAGCGTAAAAAAGAATGGGATTTTTTGATCCCACTGTAAAATAAAAGACGTCACCCAAGCTGATGAAAGAGTATAACAATGAACAATATCAAAACGTTTTTCTTGAATTAAAGAGCGCAGTTCAAATAAAAACTGAATTCCTAAATAAAAGTCTAATTTTTTCTTCTTTATATAAAAGCGTGGAATGTCTTCAGACTCTGCCGCTTTATCCAATTGAGATCCTTTTTGACAAAAAATAATAGGATTACACCCAATATTTCGCAAAAAAGTACTATCAAATAACACTCGCCTTTCTACTGTTGACCATTTTTGACTGGTGCACACAAGCAAAACTGTAAAATCTTGGAGGATGATTTTTTCACGCATGATTAATTTCGATAAGATTCAATCTCACCATGAATCTTCCCAATACTAATTTTAGCTTCAAATTTCAAAAAAACTCTTTTTTCATCAGCAGAAAACCAGAAGGTCATATTTCCTCCCTTAATCGTTTTCCCCTTGTGTTTTGTATTAATATGAACTCTATAAGCTTTTTTCTTTCCCAATTTTGTTTTAATTATTTCTGTTTTTTCATAGTGTGCACTTAAAGTCTCAACTTTTCCTTGGTTAACAATAGGAATAATGTATGTACTCGACTCATTCATAGGGAGCCCTCTAATAAAATAAATAACAGACAAAGGGTCTTGAAAATATCTTGGAATTGGACGAATCTTCTTTTCCTTCTTTTTCTTATCCTCTGTAACCCTTTTATAAAATGAATATGTTTTCAGCTCACCTAAATCAAATAATTGTAAATCATCAATATCTTGCGAACTTTCTCTTTGAATAAGACTAAACTTTAAAGGAACAAAATTTTCCTTTTTGATATAAGAGTCACAATAATCATCAACCTCATAAAGGTAAGAATAAAAGTCCGCTGTTTTTATACGAGCATGGACATGGTAAACATCTTCACCTCCAAGTCGAGTATCTGATTTTGTTTTAATTGTTATTTTACCTGTAGATACACCTAAATAAGTAATATTAAGCACCACTTCTTCGTCATGAACCAAAACCGGTTCAAAACGATTCCAAAAATGAGCACTTTCTAGATCATAGTCTTTTAATTTTTCAGGATAATCTTCAGGGTACTTAAACTTATTTTGAGTTTCTTTCTTTTTTAGTTTTATAGGCTTAGGACGATCAACATTTCTTTTGTGTGTCTCTTTCTTTTTTATCTTCTTCCTTGCTGTCTGTTTTTTTGTTGTCTTTTTAGCTTTCACTTTACCTTCTGAAGTTACTTTTTCTGGTTCTTCCTCTTGAAATTTTTTAAAAACCTTTTCATTCACCTCAAAATCATCTTTCATGAGCTTTTCATTGCGCTCTTTTGCATTATCTTCTTCAGTAAAAAAGTTTGTAATCGTTGTTGAACATGATTGAAAAAAGAATAATAAGATATAAATAAAAAGAAGTGATCTCAACTTATGTCCTTTAAATAGATGTACAAGTCTTATTGTATAATGGATTTAGTTATAATCAAGATTAAGGATATTTCTTACCTTGGCCATAAGTTCATCTTCCCCACTTAAAAAGTCAATTTCGATATTTAAAGAAACAAATCGAGAATCTCGAGTCACTTTTCTAAGCTTAACCATATCTTTTTCACTAGTTACTATAAAGGCATCTTGTTGTACGCACTTCATTAGCATTTCATTCACATCCTCGTGAGTAAAAAAATAATGATCAGGATAAACAAGCTTCTCTACAATATCTGCCCCATAATCGGTGAGTAGTTGATAAAAGGACTCAGGAGAAGCAATTGCACTTAGAGCGATGACTTTTCTGCCCTTAAACTCTGACATATCCATTATTTCTTTATCAAAACAGTCCACTACTGCTGTCGGGCGATAAGAAAAGCGGCCTATTGGAATATTCTTACGATGATGTTTTTTTATTAAATTTAACAGGCCTTCTAGTTTTTCTTCACTTGCCTGATCTGCCCGGCTAATCAAAATCGCGTCTGCATCCTTAAGTGCTGTCAAACCTTCACGTAAATAGCCTAATGGAGCTGTTTGATAACTTGCAAGAGGTAATAAAGCGTCAAATAAAACAATATTAAAAGAACGATAAAGTTGAATATGCTGGAAGCCATCATCTAACAAGACAACATCTGGTAATATTTTTGGAAAAAATGTTTTTAAATTTTTTGAACGCTTTTT
>PAKC01000038.1 GCA_002706205.1 Halobacteriovoraceae bacterium | reverse complement strand
AAAAATGTTTTTGTTGGTGGGACAAATTTAGAACCATTCTGTAATTTTTTGATTCATCCAAATAAGGAATTTACAGACTATGTTGTAGTTGAAGTTTCACCTCTTCAGTTACAAAGTATGGACAACTTTCATCCGATTATGGCCGTCTATCCTAATATCGAAGAAAGAACGATTGAGGGAAGATTTAACACAGCTGGAGAGTATATTGAAAACTCTTTAAAGGTTCTTAAGGAGCTAACACCTGAAGATTATTTGATTGTGAATTTTGATAAATTATCGAGTAACTCTATTTTAAGAAATTCACAGGCACAAACATTTTGGTACTCAAGACGTTCTTTTGTTAAAATGGGTGTTATCGGAGAATTACAAGGAACACATTTTCATGAAAGAAGGATTCATAGTAATATCCATTATCACTCAGAATTTTCTGTGAAAAATATGAGAATTGTTGGGCAAAACAATCGAGAAAACTTGCTTGCTTCAATCACTGCATGTAAGGCATTGAAGGTAAGTGATCAAGCGATTCAAAAATCTATTGAGACATTTCCGGGAATTCCACATCGTATGGAATTTATTATAGAGCGTAATGGAGTTAAGTTTTATAATGATGCAAAGTCAGAAAAAATGGATGATCTTAAAGAAACATTAGAAAATCTTAAGCCACCAGTTATTCTGATTGCTGGAGGAAAAGATACAGAGCAAATGTACGAAGGTTATAGTGATATTATCCGTGAAAAAGTACGTTTAATGGTCCTTGTAGGAGAGTGTAAAGAGAGTATGAATAGATCCGTTGGTGATGCAACTCAAACATTTCTAGTTGGCTCTTTTGACGAATCCATATTGTTAGCCTTCCAAAAATCACGAACTGGGGATACAATAATATTATGCCCTGGTAATGAATCTACTGATATTTTTAGAGATTATGATGAAAAAGGGAATTATTTTAAAAAATTGATCTTTCAATTATAATTTCTGTTTGTTGAGATAATCTGCTATCATTAACTATAGGTAGCAGATTATGACAGCAATTGAAAAAGTCAAAAAATATTTTCTAGTTAATATAAGCTTGATTGTAATTCTCGGAATAGTGATGGTTTATTCCGCCAGTTATATTTATTCAAAAGAAAACTTTGGAACTTCAACTTATTTTTTCTTTAAGCAACTTACTTATTTACTTTTGGGAGTAAGTTTTGCGTTTGGCATTAGCAAAACAAAAATGAGCTTTTGGTACAAAAATATCTATTGGTTTAATGGAATTATGATTTTCATGTTATTTTTAACATTAACTCCATTGGGTTTAAGTATTAAAGGTTCTCAAAGATGGTTAAGTTTTGGCTTGTTTAACTTCCAGCCAGGTGAGTTTGTAAAATACACCGTATGCCTTGCCTCAATTTTTTACTTTAATAATTTTTCAATTTATACCACGAAACAAAAGCTTCAAAACTCTTTACACTTTTTAATTCCTTTAGTTTTGTTACTTTTACAACCAGATTTTGGAACTTTTAGTATAACAGCGATTCTTGTTCTTTTTAGTTGTTTTTTATCAGATTTTCCCCGTAAGTATTTTATCGCCCTTCTTTTTTCTGGAATAGCTGCCGGTGGAAGTTTGTTATTTGCAGCACCTTATCGAGTTAAAAGATTATTGGTTTTTTTAGACCCTTGGAGTGACCCACAAAATAGTGGCTTTCAAATAATTCAGTCCTATTTGGCTTTTGCCAATGGTCATATTTTTGGGCAGGGAATTGGAAATAGTAATGAGAAGCTTTTTTATCTACCAGAAGCTCATAATGATTTTATTTTTAGTGTAATTGGAGAAGAGTTGGGGTTTTTAGGAGTTTGTTTGGTTGTCGTCTTATTTAGCTCTTTTACGTTTTTAGGATTTAAACTGGCGTTAACTCCAAAGTCAAAAATTAATCAACAGATTATGTCTTGCTTGATCTTTTCAATTTCATTGCAGGCTTTTTTAAATATGGGAGTTGTATTAGGACTTCTACCAACGAAAGGATTAAATTTACCTTTCATCTCATATGGTGGCTCATCTTTATTTGCAAATATGATAGCGATAGGAATCATTATTTCTTGTATGAAAATTAAGTCACAAATATCTGATCCATTAGATAAAAACTCTACTCCACCTTTTACACAATCGGCTTTGGGAATATAAATGAAAAATATCTATATAGTTGCTGGGGGAACTGGTGGTCATATCAATGCTGCATTAAGTATGGGAGAAGCTTTTGAAAAGGATTATAAAATAAAGTTTTTAAGTGGAACACGATATTTGGATTATCAGCTATATAAAAACCACAATTGTTTACATTTAGAAACAAGACCATTACGTGGAAAAAATCTTCTGTTAACACTNGCTNANTANNAGCNNTTTAATTTGAAAATTTTATTTAAAATTCTTTTTGAGTATAGCAAAACAAGACCCAAATTTATAATAGGAGCAGGAGGGTATGTTTGTGGACCAACATTATTGGCGGGAAAAATATTAGGAATTCCTATATTTATTATTGAGCAAAATGCCATTGCTGGAATGACGAATAAATTGCTTGCAAAGTTTTCGGACTTGATATTTACAAATTTTGAAAAAACAAAAGGGATAACACAAATAAAAAAAGTACGATCATTTGGAAATCCGATCCGGGCAAAGATTAAATACTCTAAAAATCAAGTGGTCAAAGAACTCAATCTTCTTGTTTTTGGTGGAAGCTTGGGAGCGGAGCAAATTAATGAAATGATTCGTATTTTACTTTCTCAACAATTTAACTTTAAGTTAAATATTTATCACCAAGTTGGGAAGAATAATAAATATGATGTCCCCGAAATAGATAACGACAAAACTTATCGACAAGTTGAATACATCGAAAATATGAGTGAAGCCTATGCCTGGTCAAACTTAATCATTTCTAGGGCCGGGGCTTCAACAATTTCTGAGCTTAGAGTTGTTAAAAGACCAACAATTTTAATCCCTTTTCCAAAAGCAACAGATAATCACCAGTATTATAATGCATTAGAATTAAAGAAAGAAAATTATAGTTTCATTGAAATATTAGACCACAAGAAAAGTGGTGATGAATTGGCAAGTGATGTGAAAAAAGCTATTGATGAAATATGGAAAGAAAAAAAATTCTATCAAAATGAGAGTAAGGAAACTACTCCTTCTACATTGATAAAGCAAGAGATTGAAAAATATGTTTGGAATTAATAAAGAATTAAAAATACATTTTATTGGCATTGGTGGGATTGGAATGAGCGGTATCGCTGAAGTTTTACATAACTTAGGATATCAGATTAGTGGTTCAGACTTAAGTGTTAATGCTAACGTGGAGAAATTAAAAGAAAAAGGAATTGAGGTTTTTAAAGGGCATCACAAAAAAAATATTTCAGATGTTCAGCTTGTCGTTTATTCATCGGCTGTAACGTTTGATAATCCTGAAATAATTGAGGCAAAAAATAATAAAATACCTATTGTAAAACGAGCTGAGATGTTAGCTGAACTTATGCGTCTTAAGTATGGTATTGCCATTGCTGGCTCTCATGGCAAAACAACTACAACGAGCTTTGTTTCAACAATTTTTAAAAAAATGAATAAAAAGCCAACTTGTATTGTCGGTGGCATTGTAAAAAACTTGGGTGCCCAAGCGTTAAAAGGTGATAGTGAATATCTGATTGCTGAGGCAGATGAGTCAGATGGTTCTTTTTTATATTTAAATCCAATTATGAGTGTGATTACAAATATAGATAATGATCATTTGGATTATTATCAAAATGAGGAAAATATAAAAAAAGCTTTTGTAGAATTCTCAAATAAAATACCTTTTTATGGTTGTATTAGTATCAATGCAAATGACAAAAACTCAGCTCAGATTATTAAAAATATTAGAAGGCCATATATTACTTATGCCATTAATACAAAAGAGATTTATATTGATGAAGTTGATTATTTGGCCAAAAATATTGTTCATAAAGAACAGGCATCATATTTCACATTACAACATGAAAATAAAGAATTTACGGTTGAAATCACTTTGTCTGGAGATCATAATATACAAAATGCTTTGGCGGCTATTTCTGTATCACATCAGGTAGGGCTTGAGCTGAAAGATATTTGTGAAGCGATTAGCTCCTTTGAAGGTGTGGGAAGGCGCTTTGAAAGTTTATACAGTGATGATAACCTAGTTATTATTGATGATTATGGACACCACCCAACTGAGATTCGTGCCACAATAAACACAGCAAAAGTTAAATATAAAGACAGAAAATTTATTGCTATTTTTGAACCCCACCGTTTTACTCGTACTAAAGAATTTTGGCAAGAATTTGTCGATAGTTTTGAGGGCATTGATGAGGTTTATATTGCACCAATATAT
This sequence comes from Halobacteriovoraceae bacterium, assembly GCA_002706205.1. GTDB lineage: Bacteria > Bdellovibrionota > Bacteriovoracia > Bacteriovoracales > Bacteriovoracaceae. The sequence goes on along the minus strand of PAKC01000038.1, from coordinate 42,665 downwards.
GCAGCAAGTGAAGTTCCAATTCAGTACATTGACTCAGAGGTTTTAGTTAAGAATATTAGAGAAAAATATAATAATGCATTTTACCTAAGTCGCTGGGATGATGTAATAGAAATTATTGAAAAGAATAAACAAGATAAAACAGTTATTGTCAGTATGGGTGCTGGCTCAATAAGTCGGATTATGAGAGAAAAAGTTACAGAATGGATAAACTCAAAAAGCTAGTAAAAATTCAAGATGTGAACTTAAGGTTTGATGTTAATCTAGAAAGATACACAACGATAAAACTAGCAAAAACAGGTCATATTGCCATCTGCACAAGTGAAAAAGGACTCAGGGAGCTAATTTCGCATTTAAAGCATTATGAAATCAAGTATCATCTTGTAGGATGGGGAGCGAATCAAGTTTTAGTTAATTGTGATAAGACTCTTTTTATTAAACTAGACTTTCCATTTGATAAAAATATTTTTAATACAGATTCACATATTTTTGAATTACCAGCATCTGTTTCCTTGGGGCAACTTACATCAATTGCCATGAAAAAAAAGTTTAAAGGATGGGAAGTCTTTACGGGAATTCCAGGTAGTTTAGGAGGGGCAATTTGCATGAATGCCGGAACTTCCTTAGGAGAAATAGGTAATTTAATTGAAAGTGTAAGAGTATTGAGAAAAAATGGCAGTGTTGAGAGCTATAAGTGTACAAATGAATCATTTAAATATCGCCATAATTGTTTCTTAAATTCTGGTGACATTATTTTATCGGCAAAAATTAAACATAATGGTTATGATGAAACAATAGAGCAAACAATTAAAGAATATTTAGCTTATCGAAAAGATACTCAACCTTTAACAACTAAAAATTGTGGCAGTGTTTTTAAGAACTTACCTCATCATAAGGCAGGAGTCACGATTGATATTATCGGACTAAAAGGCTTTGGAACGAAAAATATATCAGTGAGCATGAAGCATGCAAATTTTATTGAAAACAAGGGAGAAGGTTCTGCTGCAGAATTTAAAGTCGTGATTGATTTGTTAAAACAAGAAATAGAGAGGCATTCAGGTTTTCAGTTTGAATTAGAAGTGAAAGTCTATTAAAATTAATATATGAAAAAAATGATTCTACTTTTGACATTAATATTATCTTTTCCAGGCTTTGCTGTTTCAGAGAAATATTTTGAAAATAAAGTTCATTACAAAACTTTTTTTGGTCAATGCCCTTCTAAAGTTGTTGGGCGACTTACTTTGACTTTGATAAGAGAGTTCGAAAAACGTAATTCATTATTTGATGTTAAGAAAAAAATTGTGGATGATAAATTGGAAGAGAAGTACTATTTATCTTCATATCAAATTAACTATGATCCTTTGCAGAAAATGATTAAATTTAACTTTGATTGTCCAAAAGCTTTAATGAAAGTTCAGATATATAAAAAAGATGGTGATGAATTTTATACAGCAGTATTGGTTGATAATGGTAAGCTTTATGACCCTACTTATGAGGTCATGTTACGTGCTGAAAAGAAAATAAAAGGCAAACTCCCACATTTGGCCTTACCAGCGGACCTTATAAATTCAAATTTGCACATGAAGCTGACTAGTTTGCTCAACCAATTTGGGGATAATTTTGTTAATAAAGTTTCAGAAGTCATTCTTAATGAAAAAAAAGAGCTGACTATTATTATGTCAATTGGCCGAAAGCCTTCTAGTGCCTTCTTGGGAAAGGATTTTTGGGAAGAAAAAGTTTTTAAATTGACAGAAATTGTAGAGTATATGGGAAAGAAAAAAACAATTCCTGCAGTCATTAACTTAACTAATGCCAAAAAGGTTGTCGTTAAGTTTTCTGATAAGTCATAGAAGTTATTCATAATTTGAAAAAAAAGTTGTCAACTTATTTTACGCATTTTAGAATTTTAATTAGGTGCACTAAGTTGCCCTTATTAATGCTGCAGAATGAATCTGTAACTGTGTAACAACAGTGAGAAAGGAATCTCTCATGAATGAAAAAAATTTAGTAGTTGCGCTAGATATTGGAACTACAAAAGTTTGTACAACTATTGGCTATCACGATCAAAATGATTTTGAGATCATCGGGGTTGGCTCACATCCAAGTTACGGCCTAAAAAAGGGATCCGTAGTTAACATTGATAAAACTGTAAAATCAATTCATTGTTCTTTAGAAGATGCAAAACTAATGGCCGGAGTCTCTGAGGTACACTCTGCGACTATTGGTATAGCTGGAAATCATATTTATTGCTTTAACTCATCGGGAGTTGTTGCAATAAAAGGAAAAGAAATTACAGAGGCAGACGTTAATAGAGTTCTAGAAGCCGCAAAGGCAGTCCTCATTCCAAGCGATAGAGAAGTATTGCATGTTATCCCGCAAGAGTTTCGTGTAGATAGTACGACAGGAGTAAAAAATCCTGTTGGTATGTGTGGATCTCGCTTAGAGGCGCATGTTCATATCGTAACTGGAAAAACGCCATTGATTCAAAATATTCTTAAGTGCGTAGAGGCTGCTGGGATTGAAGCTAATGATATTATTTTGCAACCTATTGCTTCTTCCCGTTCCGTACTGACTGATGAAGAAAAAGATTTAGGTGTGGTTTTAATTGATGTTGGAGGCGGGACAACTGATATTGCTGTTTGGAAAGAAGGAAGCTTAATTCATTCTCAAATTATTCCTGTCGGTGGAAATCATTTCACTAATGACTTAGCTGTTGCCTTAAAAATACCTCACAACGAAGCGGAAAGAGTCAAAATTAATCACGGTAGTGTTTTATCTGAAAGATTAAATCAACAATCACATATAACGGTTCATGGGCTATCAGGTACAAAGGCCAGAGAGGTAAGATTAGGTCAAGTGGCAGAAGTCTTAGGTGCTAGAGCAGAAGAATTGTTTAGTATTATTAAAAAACAAATTGATGAAAGAAACTTAGGGGACTTTATAACTGGTGGATATATTATTACTGGTGGAGGTGCCCTTGTTAAAGATTTGGCAGAGCTTGGAGAGTATATTTTAGAAAAACCAACAAAAGTTGGTTACCCTAGGCCATTTGGGGGAATGACAACAGTCATGCAAAACCCTAAATTTGCTACGGTTTTAGGACTTCTTTTAGAAAGTAATAAGGAAAATAATGGCACTCTTGCGCCAAAGAAAAAAACAAGTAAAAATATGGGAGAAAATCTTGAGGGGGATCTCTTTACCCGCTTCAGTAGCTCTCTTAGAAATGTCTTTAAAGAAATATTTTAATTCGGAGGAATATTATGTTTGAAGTAGCCGAGAATACAGAAACAAATTTAGGCGCAAAAATCAAGGTAATTGGAGTTGGTGGAGGCGGTTGTAATGCTGTTAACACAATGATTAGGTCGGGACTTTCCGGAGTTGAGTTTATTGTAGCAAATACTGACTCGCAAGCTTTGGCAGCCAACTTAGCTCCGACAAAGATTCAACTTGGTAATGATTTAACAAAAGGTTTAGGGGCTGGAGCTAATCCAGAAGTTGGAAGAAAAGCAGCCTTAGATGATTATGAAAAAATCTCTGAGTATATAGATGGTGCGGATATGGTCTTTGTTACTGCTGGAATGGGTGGTGGAACAGGTACTGGAGCTGCACCCGTTATAGCAAAACTGGCAAAAGAGTTAGGTGCTTTAACTGTTGGTGTTGTGACTAAGCCTTTTATGTTCGAAGGTAGAAAAAGAATGAAGCAAGCAAGTTCAGGTATTAAAACACTTGAAGAAAGCGTTGACTCTCTCATTACTATTCCAAATCAAAGGCTTCTGCAAATTGCTGGGGAGAGTTTATCTTTAGTTGATACGTTTAAAAAAGCAGATGAGGTTCTTCTTCACGCGGTACAAGGGATTTCAGACTTAATTAACAACACAGGTTTCATTAATGCTGACTTTGCCGATGTTTCAACCGTTATGGCAAATAAAGGTCTCTCTTTAATGGGAACAGGTATTTCAAATGGTCCTGATAGAGCAGTTAAAGCGGCAACAGATGCAATTAGCTCACCTCTTTTAGAGGATATTACCATAGATGGTGCAACTGGAATTATTGTTAATATTACAGGGAATTCGTCACTTTCAATGCATGAAACAAACGAAGCCATGACTTTGATTATGGAGGCAGCAGATGAAGATGCTGAAATTATCTTTGGAACTGTAGTCGACGATGAAATGGGAGATGAAGTAAAAGTTACAGTTATTGCCACTGGACTGGGAGGACAAGATGCACGTGCTTCGCAGCCATCAAGTATTTATACAACTCAGACTGCTTCAGAAACAAGACCATCAGCTCCAATGAGAGAAATGATGGAAACGCCTACGAGAGAGGAAAGTAGCCAAGCGTATGATGTTCGGTTAGATACAATTGAGCCATCTTCAGAAATAAAAGAGGGGCTAGCACCTCAACATAATGAAGTAAGGCAAGAAGATACAGCTCAAAGCATTTCAAGAACAACAAGTTCACTTGATTCATTTTTAGGTGAAAGTCGATCAGATGAAGTCAGTGAAGAGCAAATAAAAAAAGATGAAATTGAGGAGTCAAGAGTAGAGACTAAATCTAATCTTTCTGACAGTATAAGAACAGAAGCGGCTAGATTTAATTTAACTCAACCTCAAGAAAGTTCAGCGGAAGCACAAAGTTCAAATACAAATGCGACAAGTTCAAGATCAAACACTGAATCATCAAAGGCAAAATCTATCGCCGAAAAGTTAGGCTTTATGAATTTTGATGATGATGAGTTTGATACTCCATCTTTTATGCGTAAAGATAATCATTCAAATCCAGACGCCTAGTTTTTTCAAATAATTTGAAAATATTTTAAGGATGAGCCTCACTAAAGTGAGGCTTTTTTATTTACACTGATTTTTTTTTGCTATGTAAGCACCTAAATTGTCTTTTTGAAGGAGAATGAAAAGATCATCAAAAAGGGAAAACTTATTTAAATGAGTATGATTAAAACTTTCCTGAGAAACAATACAAGCCCCTAAATATGCTAATTCTTTAACATCTTTAAATTGAATGGTTTCATCAGTGATACTGTATTTTTTATCTTTTAAAGCAATGGAGTGAGTAAAGCCGTTAAGGTGATGAAACTGCATAAAATCTTTAAGATCAAAATGAGGATATGTATCTCCATTTAAAACTAAAGCATTATCGATACTATGACTTAAGAGAATATTTTTTACAGCACCGCCAGAGCCTAGAGGCTCTCGTTCTGTAACCGTATAGATGAGTGAAGAGTTGTATTTCTTTTTTGTTAAAAACTGGTCAAAGAGTTCATTCTTATCTGTTGTTGCTATAAGAATATTTTTAAAGCCGGCATTGAGAAGCTTATTAATATTCTTTTCTAGTAAGATTTCTCCATGAGATTCTGCTAGGGCCATCGGCGTCTTAGAATCATTATGAGATCCTGAGCATAAAATAATTGCTGTCTCAATTTTTGCCACAAAAAATTCCTTTTTTATTATCTATTTTAGCGAGAATCAGGAAAAGATCAACGCATTCTATTTATTTGCAAATTTAGCCGGAAAAGCTTTTTGGATCATGTTTGTGGGTATAAAGAGGGTGAAGGTTGAGATAATTTTGTTTTTATTTTGTTGATAATCAACTTTGATGAAACTTGGGATATTTTTTGTGATTAATTTTTTTTGTTGCTTGTAAATAGAGACTGAGTTTTCTGGTTCTTCAGGACTACTTTTAACGCATAAAAAAGCTGTCCAGTTTAGTTTATTATATAATTTGAGGTCCTGAGGACAGAAAGCATACTCATCAACTAAGGTTAGTTGTTTATCTGGATATATTTGGCAGCATATGGAACATACGCTTTTTTTTGATCTTTTGAAAATTGAAATAAATCTTAAAAAAGCCTGCTTCATACCATGTGAACAAGTGTTATGGGCTTATAACCCAATATGGACTTTGCAAAGGTTCTCGTTTTTATACGGACCTGTTCGATTGTATAATCATGATCCCTTTTTTTATTTTCTACAAAAGCGCAATAATCAGCTAAGTCTTTTAGCTTAAGAAGTGATGAGTCAAACTCAGTAGGGAGTCCTTTTGTTGTAATCTCTATATGCTGACTTTTATGGTTTAAGGTAATGAAAATAATACCATTATTAGCTATTTTTCGTCTCTCACTGATCTTTTCACGTTCAATTATGAGATCATTACCATGAATAATGTGAGGATCAATTGGGGAAAAATTAATGAGACGAAAAGTATCGTTTTTAAATTCAACTCCTTGGAAATTATTCAGATAAATAGTTTCAATTTGAGAGAAATGATGGTGGATAAAATCAATATGTTTTCTAAGAAAATATGTTTCACCATGAATAGGAATATAAAAATCGGGAGATATATGCTCAAGTAATTGTTTTAAATCTTCTTGGCAAGGATGTCCTGAAGCGTGAATTGTATGAGTTTTATAGTCAATAATAGATACATTTTTTTGTGCTAGAAGGTTATACAGTTGATATACTTTTTTTTCATTACCAGGGATTGGCTTTGAGCTGAAAATGAATTGATCATCTTCATTGAGATTAATATTTTTCTGATCACCTTTAATAATTCTTCTTGCTGCTCCTAGGTGCTCTCCTTGAGAACCAGTTACAACATAGATGATATCTGTGGAGCTGTAGTTTTGAATCGCATCGAATTCGATATAGGGATAGTCTTCCAATGATAAAAGTTTAGCTTCCTGAGCACACTCAAGATAAAAATTTAGACTTCTGCCTATTGTCGTTATTTTCTTTTTATTCTTTTTGGCCAGCTCCAACAAATTTTTAAGTCTGTAGATGTTTGATGAAAACATTGTGACAAAGGTTCTCTTTTTGTTGGCGATCAGTTGATCGAGGTGTTCAATAAGATCTGACTCAGATAATGTTTTACCAGGGTTGAGAATATTTGTACTATCAAGCATTGCTAAAGACTTCTTAGAACTAGCAAATAGTTTTTGAATTTTTTTATAGTTAAAAATATCTTCAAATGATGGATTTAGGTCGAATTTAAAGTCTGAGATAAATAAGGTGCTTATCTCTTTTGAGTGAAAGACAAAACCAAATGTTTCTGGAATTGAATGAGTTACATGTACTGGATGTAAGGTAAACTCATCAAACTCGAACTGAGAGTTTTCATCGTAGAGGGTAAGCTTTCTATTGATCTTCCTTCTTTCAAGCTTTGCTTTTATGAGAATTGATGCAAAAGAAGGGCTAATAACTTTAATTTGAGGATATTCAGTTAACAGATGAGAAATAGCACCAATATGATCTTCATGGCCATGAGTTATAAACAAGGTCAATTCTTTGTTTGTGTCCAATTGGCTTGAGTCGGCAATAAGATAGTTAATGTCAAAGAAGTCTTCATAGGGAAAAAGAATTCCGTAATCAATTATAACAATATGTTTAGAGGTTTCAAAAATGGTCATATTTGAGCCAATTTCTCCAACTCCACCAAAAGGATAGATCTTAAGATTACTCATTGAGAAGCTCTTTTATTCGCGCAGCTAATATGGTTGCAGCAACATCGGTCTCTTCACCAACGGTAAAGTCAGCATATTGTTTTTGAGGATCAAGGTATTTTTGATACATAGGTCTAACTGTTTGGTAATATTGTTCAATGACTGACTCCAAAGAGCGTCCTCTTTCTTTAACATCACGATGGAGTCTTCTTGTGAATCTGATATCAGATTCAACATGAAGAAAACATTTTATATCTAATAAATTTCTTATCGATTTATCAAAAAGTGTAAAAATTCCCTCAAAAAGGATAATTGTAGAAGGGCTAATATTTTGAGTGTCTTTTAATCGTGCATTTGTTTTAAAATCGTAAAGTGGCATTTCAATATCTCTGCCTTGTTTAAGGTCTGCAATGTGTCTATTGAGTAAATGCCAGTCAAAGGCCTTAGGATGATCAAAGTTAAATTTTCCTGTCTTTGTATTTAAATCTTCTGGGAGATGATCAAGATAGTATGAGTCCATTGAAACAATTGTTGATTTTGTTGGACCAATATGGTTTTGTACTTTTTTTGCAAAGGTCGTTTTGCCAGAACCTGAACCTCCTGCGATGCCAATAATATACACGTAAACTCCTGTAATTTAGTTATTAAATAGCACATCTGGATTAAAGTTTAAAAGAAAAAAGGAAAAAATTATAGGTTTCAAAGCTGGATGTGTTCAGCGAAGATAAATTTAGTTATATCTAAACTGATGAATTATTACACTATCTGTACTCTTATAAATTCTCATGATTGTGATGAAATTGATTTTTTTGCTAAAGAAAATTTTGCATCTACTGGGGTCGTCGAATTTTCTTTAACCGAGCCCCAAGTTGATAAGATTTTGGGGGAGAGATCATATTCTGGAGGAGATGTTCCAACAGAGGTTATTCAGGAAGTTGAAGATGTTGTGACACAAGATGGAGTACAAAAACAATATTTTTTTTCAGATACTAAAAGTGCTTATAATTTTCGTTCTTGGCTTGAAAATACGTATCATTATAAAGGCATTTTTGATTCACATGAATATGAAGATTGGAATGAACAATGGAAAAAAAATTACAAGCCCATATCTGTTGATGAATGGTTAGATGTCATTCCTGAATGGGAGAAAGAGACTTATCATTCGAGTGCAAAAAAACAAATTTATATTTATCCTGGGATGGGATTTGGTACCGGAAGCCATGAAACAACATACCTTTGCTTGAAACATCTTATTGATTTAGTCAGCAGGGGGGTAAATCTAAGTTCTTGTCTCGATTTTGGATGTGGTTCAGGAATTCTTGGGATCGCAGCGAGGCTTTTTCATTTGTACGATACTATAGACCTCTACGATATTGATAAAGATGCACTTAAGAATACGGAACAAAATATTCATCTCAATGAAATGCCCTTAGAAAGTTTTAATTTGCTATTACCCTCTATGAGAAAAAGAATTGACCGGAAATACAATCTGGTTTTTGCTAATATTTTACAAAATGTATTACTTGCAGAAGCAGAGTATTTGGCAAATTGCTTAGACCAACATTCATTTCTTATTTTATCAGGGCTTTTAGAGGGACAAGAGCAAGAGGTTATTCAAAAGTATCAAGCATTGAATCCAAAGCTTATACATGTCAAAACACTCATAAAGGGTGATTGGGTTGCTGTTTTAATGGAGCAGCTTTGAGGGCTATCTATTTAAATAAGTATCACATTCAAGGAGAAGAAATTTTTTTAGAGGGTGATGAGGCTCATCATCTTATCAATGTTCTTAGAATTAAAAATGGTGAAAAAGTTTTAGGCCTTGACGGAGAGGGTGGAAAATATTTCTTACAAATTGATACGATTAAAAAAAAATCTCTTAGCCTTATTTTGTTGGGAAAAGAGTTTATTGCCTCTGAGTATTCATTTACACTTTTAGTGGGTAAGGTAAAGAAAGAAGCAATGGATCTTTCACTGAAAGTAGCTTGCGAACTAGGTATTAATACAATTTTAGTCGCACAGACACAATATTCACAAAGCTACCCTCTCAACTTTAAAAGAATGCAAAGAGTTTTAGTTTCTGCTCTTGAGCAGTCTAATAATGCATACCTTCCTCAGGTGAAAGAAGTGGCTTTAGATGAGGTTGATTATAAGAGTTATGAGCAAATAATCTATTTTAGTTCTAGAAAGAATGTTCAAAAAAATGAAATCAGCTTATCTCAAAAGAAAAAAGTTTTACTTGTTATTGGACCTGAGGGGGGCTTTAGTGAAAAGGAAGAATTGATTTTTACCAATAAAAAAAATGCTACTGCCGTACATCTACCTACAAATATTATGAGAACTCCAACCGCGATTGCTTGTGGACATGGATATTATTTGGGGGCTTTAAGTTGAAATTGATTGCTATTGCTGCTTTAAAAGTTTTATGAGATTCTGTTAAGGGTAGGAGAAAAAAATGGATAATACTGAAAACGATATTGAAAGATTGATTGATGATTTCGACTTTAAACCTATTACAGATGGACTCGGCTTTCATCATTCAATTCAAAATAAAAAAGATGTTAAAGTAAATCTTAAAAAACAATCAATGGACCTACAATCTGAGCTAGAACAAAGAATTAGTCATATGACAGCACAGAAATCAGAAAATCAAAGTTCTGTTAATATGGGAGAGCTAGCTCCTTTTTATGGTGATTCAAAAGAAGAAAAAGAAGCAGAAGTATCCACTCAGGTAAAGTTGTTTAGTGAGGAGGAGAAAAGTCCAAACTATTATATGGCACAGAACTCTGAAAGGTTTCTCGCGTGGGTTATTGATATAACACTCATTGTGACCACAATGCTTTTCACTTTTTCCTCTATTATTTATTTTGCAAATATTCCCTTATCACAAGTAAGCTTGTTTGCAGCATCAAGTGAAGTCTTAGTAAGTTTCTTATTATTAAGTGTGATGTTTTATGTTTTTTATTTCTCATTCTTGGATAAAACACATTATTCAACTTTGGGTAAGCATTTAGTTGGAATAAGAATCGTTTCACACAGAGGTCATGATGAAGTCAGCCTACTTCAATCATTACTTCGTGTGAGTATTTGTTTATTTTCAATATTTCTTCTGGGGCTTCCTGTCATGTTGAAAATGCATGATAGACTCACAGAGACTGATGTTATAAAAAAATAATATGAATGATTATCAACAATTTTTGAGTGAACGTAAGAATAAAAAAGTGGTATTTACAAATGGCTGCTTTGATATTTTACATCGTGGCCATATTTCTTATCTTAATGAGGCAAAGTCTTTAGGAGATATTTTAGTTTTAGGCTTAAATAGTGATGAAAGTGTAAAAAGGCTAAAAGGGCCAACACGACCGGTAAATAATGAGCAGGATAGAAAGTTTGTTTTGGAAAACTTAAAATCTATCGATTATGTTTTTATTTTTACAGAAGATACACCCTATAATTTAATTTCTAAAATTAAGCCAGATATCTTAGTAAAGGGCGGAGATTGGAAAATTGACCAAATTGTAGGCTCTGATATTGTTCTTTCCTATGGTGGAGAGGTGAAATCATTAAATTTTATTGATGGATTTTCTACTACCAAGACTATAAATAAAATAAATTCTACATCTAAGTAATTAAAATTAAAGAAAAGAGACTATTTTTCTCAAGAACTGTGCCAGTTTTTCTAAAGTAATTGTTGAGTGCGACGATAGGTTATTTGTCTGATGGTTTTACTAAACTATTAGACAGTAAGCTTAACGACTAATCTTACAAAGGAGAAAAAAATGGGCTTAAGAATTAAATCAAACGTCGCATCGCAAATGGTGCAAAAAGATCTTAAACAAGCTTCGCAAAAAGCAGAAGAAAGTTATGCAAAACTGTCTTCAGGAAAAAGGATTACTAAGTCAGCTGACGATGCCGCAGGCTTAGGTATTGCGAAGAAAATGGAAGCAGAGGTCAGAGGTTATCAGATGGCACAAAGAAATGCTAATGCTGGTATTTCAATGATTCAGGTTGCCGAGGGTGGTCTTGATGAATCTTCGAACATTCTAACTAGAATGAGAGAGTTATCAATTCAAGCTGCTTCAGACACAGTTGGTGAACGTGAAAGGGGTTATTTGAATCTCGAGTATGAACAGTTAGTTCAAGAGGTAGATCGAATTTCAAAAGTAACAACCTTTAGTGGAGCACCACTTTTAACAGGAGAAAATGAAAACGGAGTAATGGACTTTCATATTGGTGCATATTCTGGGGAAGATAATAAAATTTCCTTTGATGCAACAGCAACTAACGCAACAGCTGATGCTTTAGCTATTGAAGGAACAAATATCTTGGATAAAGAGAATGCTTCAAGTAACTTAGAAGTTATCGATGAAGCAATTAATCAAGTTGCGGGATTTAGGGCGAATTTTGGTTCGATTCAATCTAGACTTCAGTCTACGATATCAAACCTAGATACTGCAGCAGTTAATACTGAGGCAGCAAGAAGCCGAATCGAAGATGTCGATGTTGCCGCAGAGTCTGCTAAATTAGCTGCAAATAATGTGATGAAGAGTGCAGGTATATCTTCATTAGCACAAGCAAACAATATTCCAAACAGTGCTTTAAGACTAATTGGATAATTTATCAGGTAAGTAGAGAGGCGGGGGAAGATTCCCCCGTTTTTAAAAGGGATNGAGTNTTTTNAATCAATCTNANNCCCCNCCTCTCTAGAGTCAAGACGAATTTAGAGAGGCAATATAAAACAGGGCCGAAGATGAACCAAGTAACCAAAAATTTATTGAGAAAAAATTTTAATGAATGGGCCATCTTTAGCATCATTAATAATACAAAAATTAATGATAAGAATGTTTTGGGCTGGAAAATAATCGCAGGGCAGAAGGTTACAGTTGAGGTTATTTTTCATATTATAAGAAAATTTAGAGGTGAAGTCATTGTTCGAGCAAATGGTCCCAAAAATAAAGAGTTATTAGGGAACCTAGCTACAGGCTCACAAAAGATAAATTTCTACTTACCTGAGGACATGGTTCTATTTCAAACAGAAGTAAAGCAAATAGAACCAAATGGAGATGTAAGAGTCAAATTGCCAAAGCTGTTCGCTCAGGTTGATCGAAGAAGAGATTTTCGATTATTTTTGGGAGAGGGATTAAAAGTTCAAATAGACTTTCAAAAATTTGATCATAGCCAACAGCAGTATCAGCAAAAATTCAATAAAGATTTATTTGATATTAGTGCTGGAGGAAGTGCATTTATAATTTCAAGGAGTGAGAAGGCTTTTTTTAGAGTGAATGATCTCATTAAAGATATTAATATTCGTATTGAAGGAAGGGAGATAAAGGTCAATGCTGTAATAATGAATATCTTGGATGTAGAGCCGAATAAACAAAACCAGCTAAATTATAAAGGGAAAAAAGTCTGTCTACGTTTTTTAAATTTAGATGCAACAAATAAAAAATTCTTAGAAGATTTCATTTTTAGATATATGGATATTGATGTTGTAATTTAGCTTACAGATAGAATTTCTCTTGTTACTATAATTTTATGCACAGTGTTTTTATCTCAGATATTCATATCAAAAGTTCTCGTGGTAAAGGAACAGAAGTATTTCTAAGCTTTTGTCGAAATCCAAATGTAAAAAAAGCAAGAAATGTTTATTTTTTAGGTGATATTTTTGATCTGCTTATAGGTGAACATAAAAATTATATTAGAGACTACGCTTTTTTTTTCAATGAGATTATTAATTTTTTAGCTGAAGGCAAAACAGTTACATTTATTGAGGGAAATCATGACTTTCATTTTGAAAAAACGATAAAGCGATATATAAGAAAAAAATCAAAAAACTGGCAAAACTTTTTCTATTATAAAAATTCTATTGAAATAAAAAGTGGTCACAAAAAAATATTAATTTGTCATGGGTATGAAGTTGATTATGACAATAAATACTTTAAGCGTTGGTATAAAATTTATTCCTCAAAATTTATGTATATTCTTTCAAGTTATATTCTGCCATATTTTATAATTAAAAAACTCGGTGATTGGGCATCTTCAAATTCAAAAAAACGTGGACAAAAAGTTTTTAATTATGACGAAATGAAACAAAAGTATATACGTGGAGCAAATGACTTATTAGAAGAAAAAATGGTGGATATTGTTGTGGCAGGACATACACATATACCGGCTCACAAGAAATATTCAAATGGAAAGCTTTATGTTAATAATGGTTTTCCAAAAAGAGATCTTTTATACATCGCTTTTGATGGTGAGGAGTTTAGCCTAAATTCACTTAATTAAGTGGAGCCATTTTTTTGACAAAGGTTTCAACATCTGAGCCACTAATTTCTTTAACTAAGGAAACGGTTCGATCACCTTTTTCTGAATTTATAACATCTTTAGAAACAGTGATAAGTTTTTGTGCAAAGTTAGCTATTTGTGGTAAATGTGTTATCGCAATAACTTGTGAAGAGTGAGATACCTTTAAAAGTGACTTACCAACCGTTAGAGCAGTTTCCCCTCCAATTCCAGTATCAATTTCATCAAAAAGAAAAATACTTATTGAGTCTTTTGAAGAGAGTATTGTTCTTACGGCCAAGAGAATTCTTGAGAGCTCCCCACCTGAAGCGATATCTTTTACCTTAAAAAACCCTTCTCCAGGATTTGTTTCAGCTACAAAAGAAATATGAGTATGACCGTTTTTATTGAGTTCATTTAACTCTTTTAAGTTAATCTTTGCTGTCGCACCTTTCATTCGCAATTTTCTAATCTCTTTTGTTAATAAATTAGAGAGTTCTACGGCATACTTTTGACGCTTTTGATGCAATTTAGAGGCTAAGTTTTGAGCTTCATTTTTTAGTTGAGTCACAATATTTCTTTTAGAGGTTATATTGTGATTAATGTTTTCAATCTGATCTTTTTCAGACAAAAATTTTTGATAAATATCTATTAAGCCTTGTGTATCGGTATTAAATTTTCTTTTGAGTTTTTGAATATGATCAAGCTCATCAATGATAGATTCAAATTCATCTTCATCGAATTCAATTTCTAATGAAGAATTAATCTTGTAATTTAAGTCAGTTAAGATTTCTTTTGCATGAAAAAACTGGTTTAGAGCTTCTTCATCTAGTAAACGAGGACTAAGGTGGTTTTCAATATTGTTTAAGGTTGGGAGTAAACCTTTATCATTATTATCACCATCAAATAGTGCGTTGAGTTGGAAAATTGCAGTTTTATTTTCTTCAATATTGAGAAGTAATCTCTTTTTTTCGAGTAATTTTTCTTCATGTTCATGTGAAATTTTATGGCGTTCAAGTTCTTGAATTTGAAAATTTATATAATCAAGTTTTTGGGCCATTTCGGCTTCGTTATTAATAAGTTGCTCTAAGGATGCTTTTTCATCTAAGTATTGCTTGAATGTTTTTTGATACTCAATTAAAAGTGACTGGTTGGCACAAAAATGATCGAGTAATTGGATTTGATAATCCTCGGATAATAATTTTTGATTTTCAAACTGTCCAACAAGATCAATATACTTTCGTGAAAACTCAGTTAAAGTCCCTAAGGAGCAACTAATATGATTTAAGAATGATTTAGTTTTTCCCGACTTATAAAGAATTCTTTTAATAACAATTTCTGAACTCTCAGGAGGATGACCTATGTCGTGAAAATAATTTTTAATGTGTGTATCTTCACAAATGAAAGAGGCTTCAACAATGGCAAAGTCACAATCTTTTCTAATCAGTTTTTTGTCAGCTCTATGACCAAGAATCAGTTGTAAGGCATCAAGGATAAGACTTTTTCCTGATCCTGTCTCTCCAACTATAGCATTGAAGTTATCATTGAACTTAATCGTTTGATCATCAAAGGTTGCAAAATTTTTTAATAGTAATTGTTGAATGTTTAAGCCAAAGCCATCAGGCTGCATGCGATCTCCTAATAAATTTCTCTTCTGCCATGAACAAACTTTTCTTTCAAAGTATGAAAGTATGTTTTATCACTATTTTTTATTAATGAAATACTTCTTCTTTGCTCTTTCTTTAGCATAATTATATCCGTGTGTTCAATATGTACACAAATTTGTCCATCTAAAGTTATGTTTACTGTAGAAATATCCTCCAGCAGCTTTATTTCAAGATTTTGCGTGTCTGGAATAACAAGCGGGCGATGGGTGAGACTGTGAGCACAAATAGGAGTAAGAATCAGTGCTTTTACGTCAGGGTGAACAATGGGGCCTCCTGCGGCTAGTGAATAGGCTGTCGAGCCATAAGTTGAGCTGACAATGAGACCGTCTCCAGAGAGATGATAAATATGCTCACCATCACTTTCCACTGAAAGAGTAAACATTCTGGCAAGGTCATTTTTAGTAAAAACAGCATCATTAAAAAAATATTCTTTTCTGCTTTTACCATTTTCTTTGGCCACAGTAATACTGTAGAGATTTTTTTTAAAGGTTTTGAATTTTCCAAGAAGAACGATATTTAGTCTCTCGTAAAAATCAGCTTTACTAAACTCTGTAATAAAACCAAGGCGGCCAATATTGACGGAAAAAACTGGGACCTTTGAGCTCACTCTTCGGGAAACACCGAGGAGAGTTCCATCACCACCTAGACTAATGAGTAAATCNGCTTTGTGGTAGATAAATTTTTCATCAATAAAGGAAATTTTTTCAAGAGTTTTGGGGGAAAGTATTTTTTTAAAACGACTAGTTTGTTTTTCAGAAATATAGATTTTTTTATGTCTACGATTGAGCCAGCGCACAAGGTTAGTTGTTAAGTTTGGCAAGTCTTCTATGTGAGATGGCTTAAAAACAAGGCCAATATGTACTATTTGTTTTACCTTCATGATTCATCCTGTGTAAAAACATTTATCGCCTCAACTAAATTCTCAAAAGGTTTGTGTAAGACACGACAATTATATTTTCTTGCTTTTTGAAGAACTTGTTCTGAAGAATAAGCAGTCATGATGATAAATTTTTTAGAGATTTGCTCATTAGTATATTTTTTTTTAGATTCTTCAATGACGTCAAATCCTGATATATCTTTTAGCATAAGATCACATACTATTCTATAATAATCATTTTTCTCAATTTTCGAAATGGCTTCATGTCCACGTTCAGTTACGTCCACTAAAAAACCACGCTTTTCAATGAGCTTTTTCAGGGATTGTTGTATAAGAATTTCGTCTTCAATTATTAGTATCCTCATAGGGCAATTCTAGAAGAAACTTAGCACCATTGTCACTACTTACATAGTCAATTTTCCCACCAAGTTTTTTGGCCAGAGATTTCGTGATAGCAAGGCCAAGTCCGGTTCCAGTTTCTTTGGTGGTATAAAATGGTTTAAAAATATCACTTAGCTGACTTTGTGAAATTCCTGGCCCATTATCAGAAAAATAGATATGGACACAAGATTTTTTAATAATAATATCAATATTGATTTGACTGGAAGTTGTGCTGGACTCTAATAGGGCATGAGTACTATTAATAATGAGGTTAAAGAAGATTTGTGCCAGCCATGTTTGATGAGAGTAAATAAAAAGCTGCTGAGTTGCTTCTAAATTATTTATCTCGCTCTTTATGCTAATTTTTTTTGGTATTGATTTCGATTGACTTTTAGTAAGTGTAAAGACTTCTTGTATTAACGAAATTAGCTCAAATCTTTCAAATCCTTGTCCTTCGCTATAAATATCAGAAAAATTTTTCATTATTTCTTGTGATCGGTGAATGGCTTTAGATATTTCTAACATGAGTTCTTTTTGATCCGGTTTAAGCTGTTCGGAAAGGAGCAGCTCAGAAGAGAGCTGTAAGCCGAATAAGGGATTGGAAAGTTCGTGCCGGAGTGTGTTGAGTAGCTCTCCAAGGAGTGAAATTCGCTCATGATGATTAACGTCAATAAGGGTGAAATGGTTATT
Source organism: Halobacteriovoraceae bacterium (assembly GCA_002706205.1). Lineage (GTDB taxonomy): Bacteria > Bdellovibrionota > Bacteriovoracia > Bacteriovoracales > Bacteriovoracaceae. The sequence goes on along the minus strand of PAKC01000038.1, from coordinate 25,315 downwards.
GCGAATTTTTTGTAATGACTTTTCAATGTCATTAATAAGAAAGTCAAAATTGTTTTGAGGTAGTGTTGATGAGTCTTGATTATCAATATAGGAACTAATTAACTCTAAAAGTTTTTTATTAATTTCAATGTTTTTTAGGTTATAGTCTCTACTCAGGCTCAGATCATAATAATGTTGCAGATAGGGGATGATTTTTTGAAAGTAGAGAATATCTTCTTTTTCTTGAGGGAGAAAATCATTCTTTGAAATTAAAAAAATTAAATTATGTTTTGATAAACTGAGCTCATGCGCAAGACATGTTCCAATTATACTATAATTTGATGCTTTTAAAGATGCTTGTCCAAATGATCTATTTTTGGATTTTTTAATTGCTTGAAAAAGTTCTGTAAATTCAGTTATTTTTTGATTTGATTGAAGACATTGATTGGAAGAGATTTGTAAATGTTGTGCATGAGACTTACCCTTTTCGTGTAAAAAAAGATGAATAGTTTCAAATTGGTCAAAAAAAGCTGATTTAAAAAGATTTTGAGTAAATGATTTCGTATTAGTAGACTTTTGTAAGATCTTTTTTAGTTCCTGATTGTGATTATGTAATTGAGGCCATAAATCTTTTACATTTTTTTGTTTGTTCAAAAAAACAGGGGTCTTCATAAACCTCATATGATAATAAGAAAAAATTTTTTCCAAATATTTAAATGTTTGATTCATGTTTTGTGGTAAAGATCTTATCACTTTATACTGATTATTAAGAGTAAATTTAAATGAAACGAATTTTTGGTCAAATTGAATAAATAAGTCAGCCTGTTCAATCTTTTCTGTAATATCCCACCATGAGTCATTAAGTTGAAAATGAACGGACTTAGGTGCTACATTTATAAAATATATGTAGAATTTTTTTGAAGTTCTAATTTCAGAGTTGGTAAGACTAATATTTTCCACTGAGTTAGATTATCTTTTAGCTCATATTCTAGCAAGTCAGTAAGCATAATATAATCTTTTTTATACTGTGCAGAGCTAATTGCTTTCATCAGTGACAAAAGATGAATTTGTAGTTTTTTTATTGGTAAATAATCACTAATCTCACTGTGATTAATAATTTTTGAACTGGCATGATTAATTGACTGAATAAAAATATCGACTGCATCAACAATTGTTGTTAATTGAACGAGAGCGATTTCATCATTATTGTTTTTAAAGTTTTCTGAGCAATCAACTATTTTGTAAAGTATTTTATCAGTTAGATGTGTAAGATCAGTTAAAATATCGGAGAGTAATGATGTACTTTGATTAAAAGAAATTTGTATGTGATCATTCGCTTCAATGGGGCGAATTAAATTTGGGTCTTCACTGTTGATATCAATATGTTGCCCATTTATAAGAAAGTCTTGTATTTTGTATTCATCAAATGGGAACTCTTTTTGAAGCTTTGGAATTAAGGACTTAAGATTTAAGTAGTTTTTTTCGTTAAATTGGATTTGATGTGAATTCACTTCAATGATGGCCATGTCCTAACTCCTAGACTTCTTTGTTCGCATCTGTATTGACTGCTATATGAGGATTTACTGACTTTTCAATAAAATCGTTGATAACAGCCGCCAAATTAGAGGCATCGTAATAATTTAATAAATTATTTTGTGTTATTTCTTTAAGATTATTACCTAAAGCATTAGCTTTGTTAACATAAAAGTAATCCACTAAACCCTGAAGAAGAGGGTAAGCTTTTTTCGTTATATGGCAAAGCTGGTCTATCTCCCCAAGCTTATTAATATAATCTTGTATTTCTTCAAGGTCTGTTTCTTTTTTGTCTGTGCAGTCTATAATCTTGTTTGAGTATTTTACTCCAAAGTTGTAAAGCTCAAATAAATAATGAACGCCACCAAGGTAGCGATATAATTCCTGAGCTGTATCTTTTGTTATTTCAGGTAGCTCAGCATTTGTTTCAGTTGAACGTAGATAATATAGCCAAATAATTTTATAGTAAGCCTTAAACACATCCTGAGTATTTTTATAGTCAGAAGAAAGCTCATTTAGTGTTAGCCCGTTAGCATCATAATCAGACTGAAAAATTTTTGCAGTATTAAGATGCATTGGTGTCAGATGGCTTTTAAGAAATTTGGTATTAATAGGAACATCTTTGAACATCGCTGATGCAATTGTACTAACAACTTGATAGTTGATGCTTCCATGGCAAGGCAGGAGCTCACAACTTGTTTCAACTTTGCATGGAAAGCATTTATTTTTGGGGACGATATTAATTGTGTGAGCACTGTATGATGATGTTTCAAATGGTTTAACAGTTCCTAAAGAAATAATCAGAGAAGGAGTAAGTGTCTCTGCAGCAAGGTGTGAAACCATTGAATCATGGCCAATAAAGAGCTTTGCATTACTTAAAAGTTGATAAGTATCAGAGATTTTGTCCTTTCCCGCACGTATGTGAATTCTTTTTTGAAGTTTTTCAAGAGCTGGTGAGTGAATAAGCCGTGCAGCTTCGTCAGCATCTTCTTGTCCGCCAACAATATAAAATTGGGCATCTGGGTTCTCCTGTGCAAGTTTATATATCAATTCATTCCATCTATTAAGTCCCCATTTCTTTTTTCGTTGTGAGGCAAATGGGTGGAGAACTATATTTGAATCTCTTTTGTGGAAGTCGGGGTCAGGATCAAGAACTAATGTTTCTTGAACTCCCATAATATAGCGATAAATATCTACCAATGAAAAGGGAACACTTGTCCCATTTAAAACATTAGAGTAAACGTATTGACTCCACTTATCTTCAATAAGAATTTCATTTTTTGTATTTCTATGGGGGCCAAACTTACATTTAGCCTGAATAAGTGAGCATAAATAAGTAGAACTTTTGGAATAAGACAAATTGATCGCCAAGTCAAATTTATGTTGATTGATATGATCGATAAGAAAATTAACTTCCTTTGTTGCCTCTGCAAGCTGTTTAGTTTTAAAAAATTCTTTTGTATCAAAGAGAATAATATCATCAAAAACAGTTTCGAGTAAAAAAAGAATTCCTTGTGCAAATTGTTTTCTAGCAATAAGAGTGAATTTTGCCTCAGGATTTTCAGCTTTAAACTGTCTGGCGGCTTGCAGGGTTTGGATAAGATCTCCAATACGTGTTAGTTGAATAATGGCAACTTTAATTTCCTTATTCATTATCCCTCCTCTTCAATTAATGAAGTGAGAAAAAGACTAACTAGCTCCTCGTAAGAAAGTTCTTCTCCATTTTTTGTCTTCTTTTGAATATCAATCATGGTCTTGTGAATTTCGTCCTGAATGCTCACAAAAAAACCTCCTGTTTTTTTACAACAAAATCTATTCTGTTTGAATTACTCTTTCCTGTGTTTGTTTCTCGTTATCTGTAAGGTCGCTCATAATATTAGTTAATATTTGCAGATTTGCCTTAAGCTCAAATAGGTTGTCTTCAATTGCCTTAATATTTGAGTCGATGTCATTAGTGTTTATATTTTCTATTTTTCCTTCAAACAATCTAATACATGAGCTTACAAGTGTATTTTCTTTACCTGTGAGAATGAGATTATCTAGATATCCAATGAAAGAATTCAAATTACTCTTGGATGTTTTTACACCCTTAAGAGAGCGCAATGTTGCAAGTAAAATCTTAACAGTGCTTGTTAACTCACTTCTAAGGTGAGAGACAAATGATACTAAAACTTCGGGCTCCGTATTTTCTTTAATATGTTCAAAAAGTGACGCGTTTTTAGGATAGCCAAATAACTGTAAGAAAAATGACCTTTCTATATGATAGCGTAATTCTTCTTGAATATTTATATCGCCACGAATTTGAGTTTGAAAGACGCCATAGTCATCTTTGACAACTTTATAGGTAGGGTTAGTTGTATTAAGAAAATCAATGGGAAGTTGTGTTCCAAATTCTTCATTGAGAGCAAGTGTTATATCGCTTGCCATATGTGACTTTTCGTTTTGGTAGATAATGTAATTGCCATTAAAGCTAGAGAGGGGAGTCTTCGTCTTAGCCTCAGCATCTCTTAATTCTATAGTCCTTACTTCCATGAGGTTTGCAATTGCAAGCTGGTCATTGGAGCTTGAAACAATTGTATCGATATTGGAGAGAACTGAAGGAAGAGCTATGGTATCAATATTTATAGATATGAGCTTATTATCAAACCTTTTGTTTAACTCATTTGCCATTTGACGTTGGTAGTTTTCACCACTTAATAAGAGGACAACTGCAAAATCTTGAGCGTCACTAAGTGTTTCAATTATATCAGAATAGACATCGATATCAATTTGGTAACCATCATGGCCATTATTTAAGTTTAGACCAATTACAATTGATGTTGCCGAACCATTCATTTGTCTTATGCGATTAAAGTTTTGACCTGCTACCATTGAATAGTCGGGATGAATTTTAATCGTCTCATAACATGAATGAAGAGGAATTTCAGCAATATGGTTTCTGACAAAAGCTTTTGATAAAACTTGGCGATTCAGTTGAGAAGCAACAAAATTTTGATAAATACTCCATTGGTTGCTAGATCTGACAATACCATTTGAGTCTATTCGACTTCCGATAAGTTCATGGGACTCTAAAGCACTAATAAGGTACGAGCTAAAGTTATCATTGGCATAATTAATGACCTTATCCCATGATTCACCTAAACATCCTTCCAGGTCTTGTGTGAATTGATTAATCGCAAAAGCGTCAGAGTAGAGTGGGTTTTCAAGAATTTGATTAATCATTTTTTCATCTACAAAATGAAATTTATGAACATGATTAATAATGGGTGTAAGTCCTTCAAATTTTTTAAATGTCATGACTTCTATTTGTGATCTCGGATACTCTGCTTTTTGAGCGGCGATTAGGTTTATAGAATCAATGAAGTCGTGTGATGTTCCAAAATTTAAAATTAATATTTTACTCATTACTTATTCCTTTTTTATAGCTTTTGTTAAGTTCTGAAAGGGCCATGATGAGATACTGCCCTTGGCTTTCAATTTTTCCATGAGATAAAATATTTTGAACATTTTGTTTGAAGGTGAAAGCCCCAAAATTATCAAACAATTCCTTCGAGCGCTCTGATAAGAGTGATTTGTACTGAATTGTATTTTGTGGTGCTTGATAACTTAAAAATTGTGAAAAGAACTCTTTCTCTAAAATAAAAGATGTATCATGTTTAATAATACAAGGTTTACTCATGAGAAATTCGATAAACTCAAGATTTTCGAATAATTGTTTAACTTTATCTTTACAGATAATTTTAATGTTTTTGTCTTCGAAATCTCTTGCAGCAATAAAGTCTTCAACCAGTCTTTTATTAGGTTCTAAAATAATGATTTCGTAGTTTGAGTGCATTGAGTTGAGTTTTTTTGCTATCTCTTCAATATGATAGCCAAATCCGAGACCTAAGATTAAAACTTTATTTTTATATTTAAGGTTTTTTTCTTGTGAATTAGCAAAGGCTTCAGCTTCTTTGGCAGGATTATAAATAGAGTGCAAATAGACTCCATTAATAATGGGAACTGTTAGTCCGTTTCTTGAGGGTTGAAGTTCATATTGAGAGTTTCGTTCATCCATAATCGTACTCACCTAGGGTTAATTAATATTATAAGTTTATTTAGTCTTATTTAGATTGTATCCTCTAAAATTTTCTTTGTTTTTAAACGTTTTTGCAATTTCAAATTGAGTTTTATTTTTTTCATGTTCTAGGCAGCTCGTTATGATGTCATCTAGTTGATTGATTTTATCAATCACTCGGCTAACCTGATTATTAAACTCAATAGCTAATTGAGGATTTTGAGAGTTTTTTTGGTGTAAGGATAGCCTTTCACTTAGTGAGTGTACGATGTTTATAGCGCGCTCTCGGTTATCAAGTGCAGAACTAAGTTGAGTAAATTCATGGTTTTGAGCATGTTTTAAGGCTTGTCTCGTTAATTCATATGCCTTAGTTAAAAAGTCAATGAGTTGTGTTTGTGTTTCTTGCATTAGGCCCTCCCTGAGTTTTCATTTTTTAGTGATTTGATTGCCTCTGCCCATCCCTCATATAAAGTAATAAGAACTTTAAGACAGCCTTCGAGCGGTTCTTTTTCAATCTTGATATTAGCTTGGGTACTTGAGTAAAGAACATAATCATAAAGTGATGATAGTTCTCTTGCTACATCTCCCCCAACTTCAAAGTCTAAACTATTATTGAGCTCAATAACTATGTCTTGAAGTTTTCCAATAAATTCACCCTTTTTTTGAACGTTTTTTTGCTCAATTGCTTCAATTGATTTTTTGCAGTTTTTGATGGCTGCTTGATAAAGCATGAGAAGAATTTGTTCTTTACTTGCTGTTTGTACAGAAGTTTTCTTGTAGGCACCTAAACCATAACTCATCTTTTACTCCTTAACCTAATTGCTGGACGGGATTAAAGTTACCTGCCATTCCAGCTAAACCACTACCTTGGGTTTTAATTCTTGATATTGTTTCTTCTAATCTTGCAAACTTTGCTTTTAGATTTTCTTCTTTTTGTTTAATTTGGCGTTCTTTGTTTTCAATACGTCTATCAATTTGTCTGATTTTTGAATCGAGTCCAGCATCTCTTGAGGATAATATACCCGATGGTCTTTTTAGCGCATCGTTAACAAGTTTATCTAAATTATCAATAAACCCATTTTCTTTCCCACCTTCAATGGTATAGGTACCATTTACTACCTGGGAAACCATCTTGAGGTTCTCATCTAAAGCTGCTTGAAATTTATCTTTATCTAGCTTTAGGGTTCCATCACGTTGAAATGTTAGACCAAGATCCCCAATTCTTTTAGAACCAAAGTCTGTCTTAACTCCAGCAAATACAGTACTTCTAAGTCGACTTTCTAGTGTTTGAAGAGTTATATCTCCACCTAAGGTTCTAGATGTGTCAGTTGTTTCATCCATGTTGTTTTGTTCTTTGATGAACAAGATAACATCATTGATATTTTTGACTATATCATCTATTTTTTCTGACATTTTTGCAGTATCTTCTGTGATACTTAGACTCATTTCGTCTCCAGGAGATGCTTTCTTTAAATCGATTGTAACTCCAGGAATGAGTTCTGTTGTTTTATTGGCCGGCAACTCAATTTCAAAACCGTCGAGTTTAATTTTTGCATCTTGTGCAGCTCTTTCTGCATCAAACCACAAGTCAACTTCTCCATCTACTAGGTAAAGATTTGGGAAAGTTGCTTTTTGACTATCTCCTGTTCCATCAAGGGATATGATAATTTTCCAAGGTTCATCACTTCCATCGCCAGAATTAACAACGGTCGCCTTCATTCCATTTTCTGTATCACCATTAATGAGTTTAGCGATACCTGATAAGGATGAGCTTTCTTCATCTATATAAATTTCTTTGGTTGTTCCGTCTGGTAGTTCATATTGTAGATAACCTACACCAAGATAAGTATTATCTTTATCTTCAATACCATTTGAAATAGCAGATGATTTTTGAGCAAGTTGAAGAACTTCAATTTGATAATTTCCAGGTTCAGCGATATTTTTATCTACACTGGCCGTTATTCCGTTGCCACTAACATTAACATTAAACTCTCTAAAACTTCTATCTGATTTAGATGCGTAAATGGATCCACGTAACTTTTCAACCCTGCTCATAAGATCTTTAAGTAGGGCTTTTTTATTTTCGATTTTGCCCTTTCTTTCTTCCATCTTCTGGACAGGAATTTTTTCTGCCTGCATAATTTGTTCAACTATGTTTTTAGGCAGACCTGAATTTATTGAGCCAAACGCTATACCCAATTCATCCTCCTGATGTCTCGGTTTGCACCTCTTGCGCAACGAGGGTATTCTATATTAGGGTATCATACTAAGAATTTGATGCAATAGGGTAGAATCTAAGCTACAATGAAGTCTAAAAGAAAAAAGGCCCTGGGTAGGGGCCTTGAAATTAGGATGAATTAGGGTTGGGTAAGAGTTTGTTGTTAACTCTTACTAATTTTATCGGGTATTATGGAAGATTCTTTAGCAAAAAAGTCAGATTTTCTTAAAATAAAGTACAAATTCTTTATAAATCGGCTAGTTATCTATTTCTCATTCTTATGCATTCCTATTTGGGTGCAAGAAACATTAGGAATGAACTTATTGTTTCAGTCAGGTATTTTGTTGGCCTATATGTTTTTTATGGGCGGCCAATGGTATTTATTAGGAAAAGAAATCGATCATAGATTTAAAATATATTATCGTGCAAATTCTTCCATGGAGCGAATTGTTTATCGAATCATTATGGGCAGTATTGCGATGATGTTTCTCTTTAATATTTTTTCTTTTTTACCCGAATCTTTGATTTCATATGCTTTTTGGGGCTTTTTTAGTATCTTGGGAGTTTTTTATTCTTGGCCAACTCGTGGGAAAATTATAGAAGAAACAATGATGAGCCAGTTTGGTGAGATTCGTTTTTTAGATTCGTTTGAAAAGACGATTTTAATATTAAGTTGCCTGACTTTTTTAATATCTTTACCTGAACTGCCAATGTTTCAAAATATAAGTGCTTTAAAAATTTACTTTGATCCTCAAGCTGAAGTGAGTGGTATTTTTTGGAATTACTTATCAATTTTATATTATCCATTTTATAAACTTCCTCAATTGTATAACTTAATTTGGAGCTTCCATTTTTATTTTATTGGCCTTGGTATTTTTATTTTAACTTTTTATTGTTTTTTAAGATATTTTTTTTCAAGGCGTTTAAGTATGTTAGGCGTGTTTGCTGTGTTAAGTACTTGGTCTTTTTCTAGAGTGCTGGGGAGTGATTATTTTTCGTCTATTTCTACAACAACATCACTTATATGGTTGTGGTCGATAATGTGGAGTACGCGTAGCAATACGTATCGTTCAGGACTTTTTACAGGATTGGCATGTTCTTATATTACGCTAATAAATGCCTTAAATATTGTTTTATTACCATTGGGGCTATTCTTTTGTTATAAGTATTTTTTAAAAGAAAAAACAGTATGGTATAGAAAGCAGTGGCTAAAGTATAATTTATTAGGTGGGATCATTGCTTTGGCGGTTCTTGTTGGTCGTTTTGATCAGATCACCTTAAGTTTTAATCATCTTCATACATTGGTGTCAATGTTGGCTGATTTTGTTTATAGGAAAGCATTTTTTGCAATTGCTCCGATTGGTTTTTTCTTAAGTCTTTTATATTTTTTCAACCGCTCGGGTTGGATATTTACTTATGCCAGCTTTGATAGAAATAAAATGCAAGAGCTTATTTTTGGTATATCCACCATAATCTTTGTTGGGATAATGTTTAATCCGACTTTTGTATCAGATTTTTCTTTAATTTGGATGTTAGCCTTTTTTTCATTAATTCCAATTGAATGGATTTTTCAATCAATCAGTAGGTTGCGCTCAAAAAGAAACTTAATATATGCAATGTATATTTTAGTCTGTTTATTAGATTCACATTTGGAAACACGTTTTAGAATTATTGGAAAAATGTTTCTTGAAATAGAGAGTTTAAAATATTTTATTCAACTTTAAAAAAAACTAACAGCAGTTTTGCTTATGGTATACATAAGTATTACTTATTCGCTTTGGTGTAAGTTGCTGTAAATACTTGCCTATGTCCTTCATTTTAAAATAAATTGCTTTGTGTTGATTTATTTATTACAATGATATTAGCTACAAAATTTTGGCAGGGAGGTCATTATTTTAAAGTCAGGGCTATCCAAAGAACTCTTTAGTGAATTTTTATCAAATTATCAAAGTTACCAGGCTTACGGGGGACAAGAAGCTTCATGCTCTATAGAACCATTTGTGTATGTTGACCATGCAGGAAGTGTAAGAATTGTTACAAGTGTTGTCGATGATAACGGGGGAGAAAATGATATATTTGCCCTCTCAGTTGCTCAAGATGGCTTTGTAGAGTTTCTTGCCTTTCAGGATGCTGTGTAAAACTAATTTCAGATAAAAAAGATCAGGAAAGTTTTTTGGCGCTTTAGATCGCATCTGTTGTTTTTTGATCAGTTTAAGTCTTTGATTTCACACTGTGCTTGGGTGTAATGTCGTTTGGCCGTAAAATTCTGTACAAAATATTCCTTGTGGAAAACTTTTTAAATTCTGTTGAATACTTCAATAAAAATTGGTTAATGTAAGATGATGTCAAAATTTAAAACGAAAATTATTAAGAATATTGAAGCTTTAAAACCAAAATTAAGCCAAAAAATTGACAAGAAAATGTCTAATATAGCAAAACTTAACAAGTCTCAAAAAGCTGATGGAAGCTTAGTTACCGAAGTTGATTTATTAATTTCAAATGAAATAAAACAGTTCGTAAAAAAAGAATTTCCAGAGTTCTCATTTTATTCAGAAGAAGATCAAGAATGTATGAAATATCCAGTATGTGTTTTGGATCCGGTAGATGGAACAAAAGAGCTCTTGAGGGGAAGTTCAGAGTGGGTTATTTCTTTTGGGATGTATTTCTCAAACAGATTAGATGACCCAAGAAATTTCTCTTGGATTTATAACCCTCAAACACAATTTGAAATTTCTTCAGAGTCAGTTTCTAAAGCACAAACTAAGTCTGATCAAAAAATTTTACAGGGCTATGTCTCAAGAAGTGAGTTTGAGTCTGGTCTACATGTTGATACAAATACTGTCTGTTTTAAAGCTGTTGGTAGTATTGCTTATAAGTTGGCTTTATTGGCCAAAGGTCAATGTGACTTTGTTTTAACTAAAAAAGCAAAAAATATTTGGGATATTATGGCCGGAACACATATATGTTTTTTAGCGGGTCACGAGTTTTATTTTCAATTACAGAAGTGTTTTATTATGGAAGAGTTAGCTTATGATGCTCCCATGATCTGGACGAGATCAAAAAATATTTCAAAGTTGAAAGAATCCATCGAAAAATAAAATGAAAGTTCAAAGTATGTAGAAATTTATTATTCTTCACCTTAAAAAAAGGAGAGAGGTGATGAATTATCAAATAATGGCCACAACAGATAAACCTATTATCATTCAAGGTGAAACAGGGACTGGAAAAACATTCTTGGCTAAAAAACTCCACTTGATGTCATTAAGGAAGAACCAACCATTTATCCAGCTTAATATTGCATCTTTAAATGAGAATCTTTTTGAGTCGGAGCTATTTGGACATAAAAAAGGGGCTTTTTCAGGTGCCTATGTCGAGAAAGTGGGGTTTTGTGAGCAGGCAGGGAAGGGAACTTTATTCTTGGATGAAATTGGTGAGTTGAGTTTAAGTTTACAAGTGAAGTTGTTAACACTCTTAGAGGAGGGATGGTATTATCCTGTCGGTGGCAAAGAAAAAAAAACTTTCAAAGGACGTCTTATTTTTGCCACTAATAAAAATATGGAAAAAATGGTGGAAGAAGGAAGTTTTAGAAGGGATTTATATTATCGACTAAGATTTTTTTCTGTAGAATTGAGACCTTTACGCCAGGAAAATTCCTTATTTAAGATTATATTTGAGACAATTCAATCGAAACAAATTGAATATGGATATTCACTTAACCTTACACAAGATCTTATCAATCAGCTAGTTTCATATGATTGGCCAGGAAACTATCGCGAGCTTATAAGTACTATTGAATATTTTTATTGCCTCAGAAAGAAACAAGTGACATCGCAAGATGCACCGCATTGGTTGCATGGAGCTAATACAAATAAAAATTATTATAATAAACATAAAGGGAGCTATAGAAGTTATATCAAAGAAATTGAAGACTTTGAGCAGCACTATTTTAATATCTTAATGGAAAAAACAAGTGGAAGAATTAATAAGGCGGTAGCGTATTCAGGCTTAAGTAAGCCTACAATAATTTCAAAACTGAAAAAGTATGCTATAAATAGAAAAGATTTTATAGAGAAAGAAAAAGTAGTAAAAGCTCATGGGTTTTAAGGTTAAAGATCATTATTTTAATAAAGCGAAAAAAGATAATTACTTTGCTCGTAGTATTTATAAGTTAGAAGAAATTGATAAAAAATATTCTGTAATTAAAAAAGGAGATTCTGTTTTAGACTTAGGCTATCATCCGGGATCTTGGATTCAGTACTCCTCTAAAAAAGTTGGTACTTCAGGAGAAGTTATTGGAATTGATATTAAAGAGATTAATTTAAAAGTACAGGCGCTGCCAAATGTGAGAGTGTATAAAAAAGATGTAAATGATATTAGTGAGCTAGCTGATTTGGAAGTCGAAAAAAAATTTGATGTTGTTGTTTCTGATATGGCACCAAATACAACAGGAATTAAGTCAGTAGATCAAGTTCGTAGTTTACAATTAGTTGAAATGGTTTTTTATCATTTACCACAATTTTTAAAAAAAGAAGGAAATTTTGTGATTAAGGTTTTTGATAGTCATGAGGCGCAGACCTTCTTAAAACAACAAAAAAAGCTTTTTAAAAAGTTTGAATATCTAAAGCCAAAGTCTACCCGTAGTGTTAGTAAAGAGTTTTTTGTTATTGGAATGGGGTATAAATAATGTTGAAAAAATATTTCTTAGCCTTTGCATTTGTCCCAATGCTTACCTATGCAAATTTCAATTTTTATAAAGATTTAAGTTTAAAGCCACTTGATACATATAAGTTTAGCGAAAAACTTACCTATGAATTATTTCAAACTGATAAGTGGCCAGAAGATATTGAGTTTAATGATAAGTCATATAGGATTGAGTATACATTTAATGAAAAATTAACGAAATATATTAAATGGCAATTAAGAAGGTATCGCTCTGATTTTGCTTCTGTTGTTGTTATAGATAATAATACAGGTAAAATATTGTCGGCAGTAGATTATACGAGACAAACTAAAAAATTTGGCAAAAATATAACGTTTTCAAGTACAGACCCTGCTGCGAGTGTTTTTAAAGTTATTACAGCTGCAGATTTATTGGAAAACACTGAGGTTTCTGAAAGTTCAAAGTTTTCTTATGTTGGAAAGGCAACAACTTTATATAAATACCAATTAAAAGATAAAAAAAGTCGATGGGTAAGAACAATACCTTTTGAAAAGGCTTTTGCTTATAGTAATAATGTTGTTTTTGGAAAAGCAGCTATAAAAAATACAAGTTATTCATCATTAAGTCAGACGGCACGAAAATTTGGTTTTAATCAAAACCTTTTACAACTTGTTAATGCTGGAACTTCTAAGCTTTTTCCTTCAGGAGATGACTATGGCTTAGCAGAGTTAGCTTCAGGTTTTAATCGAAAAACTTTAATTAGTCCTGTTCATGGAGCAATCATTGCTTCAATCATTGCTAATGATGGAGTATACAAAAAACCAACTTTGGTAGAGAAAGTTACAGACCAAGATTTTGATCGTGTTGTCTGGCAACCATTTTATGAGATTGAACAAGTTTTAAATAAAACAAGTAGTGAAAAGTTGCAAAATATGATGGAACTTACTGTAAAAAGAGGAACTGCCAGAGGGGCATTTCGCCCTTGGAAAATAAAGAATTTAAAAGACATCCATATTGGTGGAAAAACTGGAACAATTACTGGGGGAGTTCCTTATGGTAAAAGGGATTGGTTTGTAAGTTATGCTGTTCCGCAAGATGAAAATGATAAAGGTATTTCTGTTTGCGTTATGATTATTAATGTTAAAAAATGGTATATAAAATCAACAGTGATGGCCAAGAAAATAATTAACTACTATTATACGAAAGTTAATAATGAATAGGTGAATAAAACTATGTTTGGAAAGAAAAAAAATAAAGATGAAGATCAAAATCTTAGTAAAAAGGAAAAGTGGATTAAGGAAGGAAAATCTATTTTTTGGATTATCTTTCTCGTGTTAGCTTTTCGCTCAACTTTTTTTGAGCCCTTTAAAATTCCTTCAGGTTCTATGATCCCAACTTTATTGATTGGTGACTTTATTTTAGTTAATAAGTTTTCATATGGTTTCAAAGTACCTTTTTCTGATTGGTTTACAGATCCTGTTTATATAACAGGCCCAGATCGGCCAGATAGAGGTGATGTTATTGTCTTTAAGTATCCTAAAGATCCATCCTTTAATTATATCAAAAGAGTTATTGGGCTCCCTGGTGAAACTATTCAGGTTGTAGATAAGGTTGTTTATGTCAACAATGAACCTATTCGAGCTGAAGACTTTGATGGTTCTCAAATTATGGAAGATATGGATGAAAAGTATAAAAACTTCAATTTCAAGTTTTTTAAAACTAAAACAGGCGAACACACACATATAACTCAAATAAATGAAGATAATGCCTTTACAGCAAACTTTGGCCCTGTAACTGTCCCTGCTAATCATTATTTTGCCATGGGTGATAATAGAGATTTTTCTGCCGACTCAAGGTCTTGGGGATTTGTTCCATTTGAAAACATTAAAGGAAGGGCCATGTTGGTGTGGTTCTCGTTGTCTCTTCCAATACCTGGACTTTCAACTGACGAAGAAACTTTTATGTTTAGACCATGGAGAATAGGAACAATGATTGATCATTCACCTGGTTTAAATTAGACGAATTCTAGTTTCCCCATCATTACCAGATTGATTAGGAATGATGGCCAAATCTTTGTGCTTTTGTATATAATTTCTGAGCCAATTTTTAAGCACACCGGTACCATGTCCATGAATGATACTTACGTAAGGAACTTCTCCTAAGAGTAGATCACTAACAATTTCTTGAACCTGTGTTTGAAATTCCTCTAGTCTCATACCGCGACAATTATATTCAAGCTGAGACTGCCTTACTTTTGTAATAGCACTAGAGGTTTCAGTCATAGATTGTTTTTTAGTTGAGAGAGATTTATTAGCAATTCGAAGTGAGTCTAATGGAACTTTCATGGAAATATTACCAATACCAATATATGCATTCTTTTTATCAGTTTTTTTAACAAAAACAGTTTTTTCAAGTGAAAGGCAAAAGTATTCATGGTTAGGAAGTACTTTGTTAGGTCGAGATAGATTTGGATATTTTTCTTGCGTACTTTTTTCTTTCTCAGTAGGTTCGAGACTTTTGATTTCGTGTTTGAGCTTGTAGTTAAAGTCATCTATCTTTTTTGGCTTTTGAATATTTCCTTGGCGTACCTCTTTGATAAGATTGTGTGCTTGATTCATAATTTTTTCAAGCTTTGTCTCTACTTTATGAATTCTTTCCTGAGTCTTTAAGCGAATGACTCCTTCCATTGATTTTTTTTGATTTTTTAACTGTTCATTAATTTCTTTGTTTTCTTTAAGAACTTTACTCAGTTTGTGTTCTTTATTAGCTAAAGACTCTAATAGCTTTTCATAGTGTATAACTTGATTGTCTAAAAACTGTAATGAATTTTCATAAACATCTTTAAATAAAGCATGTTCAGATGTCATTGCATGAAAAATTTTTAGCGCCTGTGAGCTCCCAGGGGTTCCATAGTGCAGTTCATAAGTGGGGCTGTTGTTTTCTGTATTAAATCCTACATGTGCAGATATATAATCATTATCTTGATGGAGAATCGTTTTTAGAGTTTGGTGGTGTGATGAAACAACAAGATGGGTGTCAGAGATTTCATGAAGCTTTTTAAAGAACGCAATGGCCAAAGCTGATGCTTCTTCTGAGGAAGTCGAGTTGAAAATTTCATCAATGAGAATAAGGTTTGATTGACCTAAGTTTTCAAATAACGATGTATAGTTTTTAACCTCCGCAGAAAAAGAACTCAATCCATTCTCTAGGTCTTGTCCATCATTTCCAAAGTAAAAAGTCTTGTCGTATAAATAGATTTTTCCAAAAGCACAGGGAATAAAAAGTCCATATCTGAGAAAAAGCTGGGTAAGTGCTAAAGTTTTAAGAGTCGCAGTCTTTCCCCCAGTATTGGGTCCAGAAATGATAATTCCATTTTTATCGTGAAATATGTTGAGATCATTTTTTATGGGATTAGGGATCAAGGGGTGAAAAGCTTTTTTGAGTAAAATCTCTTTTTTATCTGAAATTTCTGGATATGTTAATCCAAGTTTGTTAGAAATTTCAACTCGGGTTTTAAATTCATCAATATGATAAATCATACGAAAAATAGTCCGAAACTCAGGAATATAAAGACGAAGTATATCTGATAAATCACGCTCAATTTTTGCCATCTTTTCTTGAATGGCAATGACAATCTCTAGTCTTTGATAGTTAAGCTGTGAAATAATATTAGGTTCCACAAAAAGAGTGTTCCCACTTTCAGAGCGGGAGATAATTTGACCAATTGAAGAGCTAAATGAGTCGCTTCGTATGGGAATGACATAACGATCATTTATGATATCTATGGTATTAAACTGGACTTTCTTTTCAAAGCTTGGACTGTTAAGAATCTGCTCGAGTTTTGCTCTTATCTTGGATTCAAGCTCAATTTGTTTTAAATAAAGAGGTTTTATTTGCGGGTGATTTCCTAGATTAATTTCTCCATCAGCAGAGACAAATTGTCTAAAAGGTTTGATAATACTTTTGATTAGTTTTGTTTTAAAATGATGATAATTTTCTAAATAAAACTTTTCATTGAAAATTTTAATATTAATCTTATATGAGTCAAAAAAAATCTCAGCTGCTAGAATAAATTGATTTATATCCTTTAAATCAAGCTGTGAGCCCTTGGAGAGTTTGGAAAGGTTTTGATCTGCGTTAAATTTAGGATTTAATGCTAAAATTTGATCTACAAAATCTTTATTTTCATTTTCATAGAGGTGGTTGCTTAGAGATAATGTTTCTAAAAGCTTTGCTTCAATATCTATTTGTGAATCTAAATAAGTAAAAATCTGATCACGAGTGCTTTGAAAGTGTGTTAAATCGCAAATTTTATCATAAATAATTTTCCATTCAATTTGTTGGAGAACTTGTTCATTTTTGTGTATATTTGTTTGCATGATTCAATCTTATGATCAAATGGAAAAACAGTCCAATCTTATCAATAATGAAATTAAAGAAAGTGCTTTTATCCAAAAAATTTATAGTACATCTTATTATATATGCTTAACTGTCCGTTTACCTGGTATCACAAGATATATTTATATCGGACGAGGCGGAGGGTATGAAGGTTTATGGATAGGAAGCAAGAAGCCTAATAGTTTTCTTAGGAAAAGAGATAAGTTTTTGGAGTTTTTAAGAAAGCACCTATCTTCTTGTAGCCTTGATCACTTCGAAATAGATTTAAAAGATAGAATTTTGACTTTGCATTATCAAAAATGGGGGAGAATAAATAAGTTTTTCTTTTTTTATAATGCGAGAAATCTTTATTTTGTAAATTTCTATTATGATAAGAAAAAAGAGCGCATGCTTTTGTTTAAGTCCTGGGACTCAACAGTTTCAGAAGTTCAAAATATAGATTATGATATTTTTGATGAGGTTGGGAGAAGAAAACTTGATAGGGAGACCCATGACAAACTTATTATCCCTGTCGAAGGATTGCTGAGGCAAGAAGAGACCTTAGCACTTAAAAAAAGTCGTGGTGGAAAATCAAAAAAATTTTTGAAAAGAAAAAAGGGAAAAATTCTTGCAGATTTAAAGAGAATCCAGGCCATTTCAATGCTTGAGAAACTAGTAAGTGAAGAAAAGGATTTTTCATTATTGCCATCAAAAAATATTTTGTTTGGTATAAAACTCAATTTTAAAACAAAGGACCATTATAAAAGGCGAGATGAGGTTTATTTAAAAATAAAAAAGCTTAAAAAGGCAAAAAAAATTCTTGAATTAAGATTAAAGGATACTGAGTTAAACCTAGAAGATACTGAAAATAAAGAAAGTGAGGGGATAAATCATTTAAAGGTGATTAATCCAGTATGGGGGCAAAAGAGTAATAAGACGAAAAAGAGTCTTTCTGTCACAAAAAATTATCATCTCTATGACTTTAAAAATTTTTCATTGGGTGTAGGAAATACTGCCGTTGGAAATGATCAACTAAGAAATGAGTGGGCGAAAAAAAACGATTATTGGTTTCATCTTGAGGGTGATAAAAGTCCACATGTTATTATTAAGTTAAAGCAAGGAGTATTGGATCAAGAAAAGATAAATATTGCCGGCGCTGCATTAATTGCGTTTAGTTCGCTAAATTATCAAGAAGCGAATATAATTTATACTCAAGTTAAGAATTTAAAAGGTGTAAAGGGTGCTGCAGGAAAAGTCATTTATAATAAAGAAAAACACATTAGACTCTTTTTGGAAAAGCCTTGGGATGTTTATATTAATGAGCTTCATGTTGGGGGCGAGCCTTAGTCATGCGAGGATTCCTGACTTTGAAAGTCGGTTTTATTTTCCTTTAAAGGAAAAGAAGGACTTGAGTTTTGAGATCAATTCAAGTTTGATTGGGGAAATTTTACAGCTAGAAAATAAGAAGGGTGAGTATTCTGTTAAGGCTTATAAATATAAAGACTTAACAGATATTAGTCTTTCTTATTCAAACGAAGAAATGCTTGGAATTCACAAAACTTTACAGGCCCTCTATCTTTTAAAAGCGCAAATTGTATGGGGAATAGATCTATCGAGTTGGTTGGTAACGCATAAATTTGTACAAGAACAAGATGGATGGTTTGTGTATCATGACCCAACAGGGATTTTAAAAAGTCGAGAAATCAAAATAAAGTTTATTCAAAATAAATTAATGATTCTTGAAAATAGAAACTATGGCCTAGCAAAGACAACATACTATTTTTCAAGCGAAAAATGGGCGAAGCAAAAATTAGTTCTTAAAGAAGTTGAGCGAGAAACTACAGAGGGTGATGAGCGGACAAAAACCGAGAGTAAAATTATTTATAAGAAGATCAATAAGGTCGGTTTTTTGCCGGTAGAAGTTCGAACAGAAGTAACTCAAACATTAGACACAAAAAAAAGTAAAACAATAAAGCGAAACTTTACTGAAGTTCATAAATTTGGAAAATATGCCATCAATACAGGTAAAGCAAAAAAATGGTTTGTAGAACATAACTAAGTGAATGGCTCAAATAAAAAAAACTGTTTTGTCCCCCAATAGAGATGTATAATATGAGCCTAAAATAAATGCATAATTAATGTTGGAGAAAAATATGAGTGAAATTAGAGAAAAAGTTAATGAAGTTTTAAACTCAGCAAAAAGCATTGTTTTTGGACAAGATGAAATGTTGGAATCGATAATAGCGGCTTTAATTTGTGAAGGACATTTACTTATTGAAGGAATGCCTGGGCTTGGTAAAACTTTAAGTGTTTCAACAATGAGTAGGTTATGTGATTTAAATTTTAATCGAATTCAGTTTACTCCAGATTTGCTACCAAGTGATTTAATCGGAACAATGATCTATAATCAGAAAAAAGAAGAGTTTTCGACAAAATTTGGTCCCATTTTTACCCAACTAGTTCTAGCAGATGAAATTAACAGGTCTCCTGCAAAAGTACAGGCCGCTCTTTTAGAGGCAATGGCGGAAAAGCAAGTCACAATTGGTGATAAAAGTTATAAGCTTGAGAGTCCTTTTGTTGTTTTGGCAACTCAAAACCCTATTGAACAAGAGGGAACATACAATCTTCCAGAAGCGCAACTGGATAGATTTATGATGAAAGTTCATGTTGGCTATCCTGACTTTAAGGCCGAAAAATCAATTTTAGACTTAAAAATGCAATCTTTATCAAATCTCTCTCCAATATTAAATAAAGATCTTCTTGGTCAGTTAAAAGAGGGAGTTGAGGGAGTTTATGTAGATGAAAAGTTAAAAGATTTAATTATTAAGGTGGTTCATGCTACGCGACCAGGTAATAAGTATTTTATGAAAAAATATGATGGAGCAATAATGGCAGGGGCCTCTCCACGTGCCGCAATATGGTTATATAAGATTTCAAAATTTAAAGCCTTTTTAGACGGAAGTGATTTTGTTTCACCAGAGCATGTCTTAAGTATTTCGAAGGCTGTGTTGGGGCACAGGGTCTTGCTTTCCTATGAAGCAGTTATAGATAAAATTGATGTAAAAGATGTTGTGTATGATATTGCAAGCGAGTGTTTATAAATGGACTTAAAAGAGATTGAGAAGGTTGTTGGCTCTATTCAGAGCCACTTGTTTCGAAACTCTAATTCATTTTCAGTTGGAATGCTGAAGTCACATTTCAAGGGTGCAGGAATTCAGTTTAAGGAGCATCAAGTTTACAACCCTGGAGATGATGTTCGTTTTATTGACTGGAAATTATCGGCTAAGACAAATACAACCTTTGTTAAGACATTTGAAGAAGAAAGAAATGTTGAAATCTATATTCTCATTGATGTTTCAGATACTATGCTTATGGGGTATAAAGGAATATCAAAGTTACAAGCTTCAATCGAATTGGCCTGTTTAGTTTATTTGCTTGCAGAAAAGTCTAAAGACAAAGTTTCAGTTCTTATTCATACCGATAGTACAAAAATTCTTCCCCTTAGCTCGGGACAAGAAGGAATTGTTTTGTTGATATCGCAGTTGCAAAAAATGAATATTCTCAATAAAGATGGAAAAATAAACTTTTCTTATGTCGCGAAGTTTGAGGATGATGAGCGAAAAAAAATGAGTGTTTTGAAAAGTCTTGTGGCAAAAGGAAAAGAGGTAATTATTCTTTCTGACTTTAGCCGTATCAAAGATGTTGAGACATTAAACAAACTCTTATATCGACCAAATATGCATTGCTTTATAATGGAGTCTCCTTTGGATAACACAGATCGGCTCCCCTTTTCGATTTTTGGCGTAAGAAATGGCAAAGATATTGTTACAAGAGTCAATAGACTAAAAAAAGATAAACTTTTTAAGGGAAGATATAAAAAAATTAGTGTTAAAGAGAGATATTTGGAGAAGTTTGTACGTGAGATGTTATAAAACAATTTATACTATAGTTTTTTTAGTCATATCTTTTTCTTGTTTTGCACAAGTTGGGCCAGTCATAAACAATCAAGAAGACAAAAACTTAGAGATTTTAGACTCTGTCGTTCCGTTGGGAGATGAGAGACGGCTACAGGTCGGCGAAATATATAAAGTTAAAATTGAATCTCAAAAACGTGTAGAGGATTTGAGGCAATATCAGTATAAAAAAATTAATAGCTTTATGTATGTAATGGATTTTTTAAAAGAGGATAAAGCAAGAGTTTTTGAAGTTTTTATTATTAATCCACCTAAAGAAAATAAAAAGAATCATGAAACTGAGCTTTTTACACCTATTGGTTTCCAACTTGTGTCTACAAAAAGTCAAACTTTACCAGAATATTTAAAAATTCCAATATCTTATGATTTAAAATCGTTACAAAGTATCTCTTGGAGGTGGTGGGCTGCTATAATAGGTATCTTCCTTTTTGTTGTGAGTTGGTTTTTATACCCAACTTTTAAAAAAATTCAAAAAAATAAGAAGAAAAGGAAGAGGAAAAAGCAAGAGGTTGAAAACTTGATCAGGCTTTTAGAAATGGCTAAAGAGAAAAAGGATTTTGAAGAAATATATTCAAAGAAAAAAGAAATTCTCAATAATTTGGATTTAGATAGAAGAGTGTTTAATGATTTTATAAATGAGATAAGATCAAAACAATTTAGAGCTGATTGGAAAGATTTAGACTTAGATAGCATAAAAAAGAAACAGCAAAAATTATTAGCTGATGGGATATCAAGTGGAATATAAAGCGGTTGAGTTTGGAATTCTTGGCTTAGTAGTCACTCTTTTGTGGACTATCGATTTTTGGAAAGTTTTGCATAAGTCAAAATTAGTTATACCCGTTGGGGATTTTAAAAGACCAAATTATGGACTTAAAATATTAACCTTTATTATTGGTTTATCTGGCTGGCTATTAATAAGTTTTTCTTTAACTGGGCCAAGAAAACCACTTAAAAACTTGCCTAGTAATATTGAGGTGAATGATATTTTTTTGGTCGTGGATGTGTCTCGATCAATGTTAGCAGATGATCTTAAACCAAATCGACTGGAGGTCGCAAAGCAAAAATTAAGAGATTTTGCAGCGTTAAGACCGACAGATAGAATTGGAATTATAATTTTTTCTGAAAAAGTATTTACTTTACTTCCTTTAACAACTGACCCCTCTCTTGTAGATAAAGTTATTGCCGATATTAAAATTGGCTTTTTGGGAAGTGGGACTAATATCGGTGATGCCCTCGCATTGGCCGTGGCCAGAGGACAAAATAGTCAAACAAAGAATAAGGTAATAATACTCCTTACAGATGGAGTCAATAACGTTGGGAATATGCCGCCGCTTGATGCCGCAAGAACAGCAAAAGATTACAATATGAAAGTTTATACAATCGGCCTTGGCACAACTAAGTCACGCTTGCCAATAGGTAGGGATGCTTTTGGTCGACAACAGTATCAGAATATCCCTGGAGGCTCAATTGATATAAAAACTTTAGATGAAATTTCAAAACTTACAGGTGGAAAAAGTTTTATGGCCGATAGTGAAAATAGTTTAAATGAGATTTTAAGTGAAATACAAAAACTCGAAAAAACAAAGATAAATAGTAGTAATCAAGTTGTTTATGATGAGCTTTTCTTTCCCTATTTATTATTTGGCGTTCTCTTGTTTTTACTAAGTGACTTAATGAAAAGGTTCTTGTTAAGGGAGGCTTTATGAGTTTTCTTCATATAGAATATTTCATTCCCATTAGTGTTGGACTTTTTATATATGCTTATTTTTATTTGAAACATAATAAGCGTTTTTTTTCCTGGGTAAAAGACTATTGGTTTTATGATCGAAGTGTAGCACACAAAATTTCTTCATGGATGTATTTGTTAGGTTTGTCTTTACTTATGCTGGCCCTGCTTGATCTAAGAGGTCCCGAAAAAAATATTAATGCTAAAACAGTCGATCAGAAAACAGTAATTCTTATTGATAGTTCTGCAAGTATGCTAGCTGAAGATGTCAGACCGAATAGGTTTGAGAAAGCGATATTACTTGTAAAGCATTACTTAAAAAGAGCGGTTGGACAAAAAATATCTATTATCGTCTTCTCTGATGGACAAAAAAAACTTGTTCCCTTTACTGATGATTACAATATTATTAACGCGAGACTGGACACATTAGAAGAATTAAATTTATCCCGTGGGGGAACTGGACTTTCATTGGCAATTCAAGAATCTGTCCAGTATTTTAAAAATACAACTGATGAAGTAGTTGGAAATATTTTAGTTTTTACTGATGCAGAGGAAACTGATGGTGGACTTAATATTGATATCCCTGATGATATTGCTGTCGGAGTTGTTGGAGTAGGGACTTCTAAGGGGGCAACAATACCAATCCGAAATAAGAGAGGAGTTTTTCAAGGCAACAAAAAACATAATGGGGAGGTCGTCATTTCTAAACTTGATAATAAGTTTTTAGAATCCCTAGGCGAAAAAATAAAGAACTACCGCTACTGGGTGGCAACGTCATACTCATTGCCAACTGATGAAATTATAAGTTTTTTTAAGGGGACCTTTCAAAAAAATTTGAGTTCTAATAGTTTTAAAATTCGACCCGTCTATATGCACCGGCTTGTTATTCCTGGTCTGATTCTCATAGGAGTTTCTTTTCTTTTGGGGCGGCGAAAAACTTTTATCATGCTTAGCGTTTTAATCTTTTCATTCTTTAGCTTTGGACAAGTTACTGTTCCAGGCTATCAAATGCCAAATAATAATATTCCTAGTGAAAAAGAAAAAGAGCCTGTTAAGTCTGAGGAAACCTTACAACTTGAAGAAGCGTTGGCTCAAGGAAGACTTGATGAAGAAGGAAAAAAAGCATTAGCAGCTAAGTTGTTAGAAGATAAATTTCCGGAAGATGCCAATGCTTTGTATGAGGAAACACTTCAGAAGGAAATTGTAAGTGATAATATTGAGCATCAATTTAATCATGCAACTGCATTATTAAATTTAGATACGAAAAATAAAGCTATAAAGAAATATAATGACATTCTAGAGCATATTGAAAAAAATCCATCAGATAAAAATAACGAAATTGCACAAATGATCAAAAAAAATATTCTTAAAGCCTTTCAGCAGCAAAGTGGAAAGTCTGGTAAAAGTGGGGATAAGCAAAAGAAAGAAAAAGATTCCAAAAATAAAGATAGTCAAAGCGGTGATTCACAAAATAATCAACAAGATCAAAAAAAACAGCAAAAGAAAGACCAGTCAGACAAAAACTCATCTGATCAAAAAAAAGATAAGAAGTCGAAGCAAAATGGTGATGATAAAGAAGACAGAAAAAAAGAAAATAAACCTGAAACGAGTGAGGAGAGGGGGAAAAGAAAAAAGAAACTTCCGGCCCTTTTGAAACAACTCATGAGTGATGATAATAAATTGCAGAAAAAAATGATTGATGCAGAAACGATGAAACGTAAGGGTAGAGAAAAAAAGGATTGGTAATGAAAGTTTTATTAATATTAGCTTTTTTCATAACTACTGCAGTGGCGGCTGAGTTAGATATAAATATAAATCCAAAAAAACCTGTATTTAATGAAACATTTACAGTTGAGTTTGTCATAAAAACTGATAAACAAAATGTGGAGCCCGTTATAAGCTTTGACCCTTTAGGTGCTGAAGTCGTTTCTAAGTCTGATGTTAGTACTTCCACTCAATATTCATATATCAATGGACGTAGTACGATTGAGCGAAAAATGGCAGTCACATACGAATTAATTGCTAGACAACCTGGGATGGCCTATCTGAGAAGCATTTTAGTTGAAGTGGGTGATGAGAAGTTGAGACATCAAACTTTAAATATTACTATTTTAAAAAATCCACAACCAAGTAAAAAAATATTTGTACGTGCTGAAGTAGATAAAAAAGAAGTTTATGCTGGTGAGTCAATCATAGCTAGATATTATCTTTACAGTCGTGCAGATGTTCCAGTTAGCTCAATGGAAATAAAAAAATTCCCCAAGTTAAATACTTTTTTAAAAAGATTTCACCAGGAACAAATATCTCCACAAAGAGTGAAGTATGATGGAAAAATTTATATTAGGCGAATCATGTATACAGCACAATTATACGCTCAAACTCCTGGGGAATATGAAATTGATCCCATTACAATGCGTGTAGCTTATACTAAAAATAGTAACTCATTTTCTGGATTTGGTTTAGGTTTTCAAATTGGTAAACCTATGTATAAAACGCTTATTAGTCCATCTGTTGAAATCAATGTTTTACCTTTACCTGCTCAGGGAATGCCTCAGAGTTTTACCGGACTTGTGGGTAAACACAGTTTTGAGCTAAAGATTAATAAAAACAAATTTATCGCCAATGAGCCAATTGAGTTAGATTTAACCATTCAAGGGCCTGGCGCGCTAGAATTATATGAGGCTCCGCATCTTCTTGATGATAAAAATTTAGAAGAGTTTGAAAAAAGCAGTGACTTAATTGTTAATAAAGATTTTTCTGGGACAAAAAAGATTGATTATACTTATTTGGG